>CAMJKR010000005.1 GCA_946406415.1 uncultured Selenomonadales bacterium
TAGAGGAAGTTGAGCGGCGCAAGCATTAAAAATTAAATTTGTAAGCAAAGACGGTGCTTGTAAGAAAAATCAATCTGCAGAAAAATTTCAGCGGCGGCAGGGGAATTTGATAAAGCGGCGAATAACTAAAAAAAAGTGGCACCTGTCACGAAGAATTTAAGGAGGTTTTTTCTAATGGCAGAAGAAAAAGATTTAGTGAAAAGCGACGCAGGACTTGGCGCGATAAAAATTGCGGACGAGGTCGTTAGTATTATTGCAGGACTGGCGGCTACGGAAATTGACGGTATAGCTGGCATGAGCGGCGGCGTTGTCGGCGGTATTGCTGAAATGCTCGGACGCAAAAACTTTTCCAAAGGCGTTAAAGTCGAAGTCGGCGAACGCGAGGCGGCAGTTGATCTGTTCATTATCGTTAAATACGGCGCAAGAATCCCCGATGTTGCGTTGGCGGCGCAGGAAAATATCAAACGCGCTATCGAAACCATGACCGGGCTTTCAGTCGTCGAAGTCAACGTTCATGTGCAAGGCGTCAGCTTCCCCGAAGACGAAGCCAAAGAGGACGACACTCGCGTCCATTGAAAACACAAGATTTAAATTTGTCAGGAGGTGAAGAGGTTCTATGGGGATAATTCGACGCCTTATATTACTTTTTTACGTCTTGGCAATTATGGCGGTGTTGATTATCTGCGCGGGCGTGTGCTTGCAAATAATCCCTGCAGACGTCTGGCAAAATAATTTGGATTACATGATTGCACGCCAAGAAACTTTAGCGGTGCTGGCAGGTATGCTGTTGGCAAGCTTGATTCTGTTGACGGGAGTTTTTTCACGGAGTAAAAGTTTGTCAATCGCGTCGGGTGATGTTCATTTGGAAGTGGGCAAGCCGGGCGAAGTCAAAGTTACGGTTCCTGCGATTGTGGGCGTCGTGGAAAGAGCAGCGATTACAGTCAGCGGCGTGCGCGAAGTTCAAGCGTCTGTTTACCGGCAAGATGGCGACATGCCAATAAAAGTTCGGTTGATGATAACACTCGGACAAGGATTTTCCGCACCGCGTGTCAGCGAAGCCACAGTTGCCGCTATCCACGAAGCATTATCAACTGCGCTTCAACTTGAGAATGTGCCGGTTGAAGTCAAAGTAAACGAAGTTACACATGCAATTATTGAACGCGATAAGCGTGTGGTTTGAGGTGCCGATATGTTAAAAGATTTAATAGGAAAAATTCTAAAGAAAACTAAAAAGGTCGTGACCCTGTCGACGGCGCGGACTAGTAGCGGAGAATTTTTGCTCAAAAAAACGGACTTCGGACTGGTTCACGTGGAATTCGCGACGATTGAAAAGCTTGCTAAGCGGGCAGTGTCAGAGCTTAAAGAAATTCACGAGGCAGAACTGGCAGTCGAGAAAACAATAAGCATGGTGACGCCGATTAAAGTTAGCTTGACGGCAACTTTGGCAGAGGGTTATTCCGCGCCCAAGGCAAGTCTGGCGGCGGATATGGCAATTAATACCGCGCTGAAAAATTCATTGGCGTTGGAATTTTATGTTCCAGTCGATGTCAAGGTTAAGCAGATAGTGCAAGTCGTCCAAAAGAAAAGGCGCGTGAGGTGATTTGAATGTTCGAGGCAGTGAAAAATTTTGTTATCGACCTGTTTGAATCGCATCGCACGCGGAAAATCGGTTTCATCACGGGCTTAGTTATGGGCGGAGCAATTTTGATTATCGGCTTTTTGAACACGCTGTTTATCCTGTTGTGCGGAACGGTTGGGCTTTTTATTGGCTCGCGTTTCGACAGCAAAGACGATTTAGTTGAGAAAATCCTCATGAAGCTTGACGAAGTTTTGCCGGAAAAAATTCAGCGTTGGTAATAGTTAGGAGAAAATATGAGCCGCAGATTGGCACGAGAAGCAGCATTTAAGGCGTTGTTTCAACTAGATTTTAATTTCGAGGAAGAAAATCGCGAAGACTGCGAAAACCTCGCAATAGAGACAATGTTTGACGACGAACCCAAGTTGACAAGCAAGAAAGATTTTGCCTACATTGAAAGCACGGTTAAAGGAACGCGGGCACACCTCGAAGAAATTGACGCGATTATAACAGCAAATTTAAAACAAAGTTGGCAGTTGCCCAGAATTATGGCGGCTGACAGAAATATTTTGCGGCTCGCCGTATACGAAATGAAATTCGTTGAGTCGAAGCTCCCTAAAAATATCGCAATAAATGAGGCGGTGGAGCTGGCAAAAAAATACGGCACCGACGATTCAAGCCGATTCGTAAATGGTATTCTCGAATCAATTTCGAAATAAAAAATTCCCCCTGCAAAATGGCAAGGGGATTTTTTCTGTCTCGTCGCTTTTAAAGCCATTGCCTCCGCTGAATGATTGCATAATAAAAATTTTATGGAGAAAATCCAATGACAAAAAGAATTTACTCACTGGACGTATTGCGCGGCGTAGCAATAGCAATCATGCTTTTTTTAGACGGACCGCCCGATAAAATTTATTCAATACTTGAACACCCGCAATGGGCAGGGTTGACAATCCCCGACGTGGCGTTGCCAATGTTCGCGTTTGCAATGGGTGCGTCGGCGGCAATTTCCATGTCTAAACGAAAACCTGATGCGAAAAAAATTTTAAAGCGAACGGCGTTCATGTTTGTTATCGGTCTCCTTTTGGAAATGGAACCGTTTATACTTCTGCCAATATTTTCCAGCGATTTTACAGCGGCAGATTTTTTTGACCGAGCAATAGTTCACGGACGATTATTCGGAATAATTCAAAGGCTCGCCATAACCTACGCACTTGGAATTTTCACGGCATTGATAATAAAAAATAACCGCGGAATTTTACTCGCGGCATTCGTGTTATTAACTGTATCTTCGGCGGGCTATCATCTCTACGCGCCCGATAATCCCTTCGATGAGGCGCACAACATTAGTCAAGCCGTTGATTATATTTTCCCCGGCGTGAATCACATTTACCGACCGACGCATGACCCAGAAGGTCTTTACGGCTGTTTAGCGGGAACGGCGTCCGTGTTGTTCGGATTTTTAGCGGGAAAAATTCTTATCGGCAATTCGTCTGTCCGTGACAAAATTTATCTTTTCTGCGCGGCGGGTTCTGCGCTGATAATCGCGGGCGGCGTGTGGAGTGAATTCGACATAATCACAAAAAAACTTTGGACGACGCCTTACGCGCTGATAAATGCCGGACTTGATTTATGGTTGCTCGCGCTGTTCATGAAATTATTTGACGCCTCGACGCTTGCCCAAAAAATTTCTCAACCACTCGGCGCACTCGGAATCAATCCGCTATTTTTCTTCGTGACAAATAACGCGCTCTTAACTTTCCTGTATGTTTTGCCCGACGGAAAAATTTTTGGCGGCGTCTATCTGCAACTTTATCAAAACACAACGCAAGGTCTCATTTCGACAGAATTTGGCGCAACTCTCTTTTGCGCGATATGGGCTTTGCTGTGGTTACCGATTGCCGAATTCTTTTACAAACGCAACATTATCATAAAACTTTAATTTTCCAACGGGTCTGCGCCGTATTTATTGTAGCCGATAGTGCCTTCCGCAAAGAACAAATACACTAAAAAAATTAATCCTACGACTGGGATAAAACTAACCCAAAAGAACGCGCCATTTTTATTTAAATCGTGCAGACGGCGCACCATGAGCATACAAGCCCCTGCCGTAGCAGCGATTGCCCAAATTACTGTTATCGTTTTAACTAAAGCTCCGTTGGGATCGCCCGTTAAAAGCGTCGCCATACACGAAGTTACAAAAGTTGCCGTCGCGCCCATTAACGTTACGAGGATATAATACTTAAAAAAGCGTCCGCGATTGAGCCGCCCCTCCGTCGTGAAAATTATTTGGAATATGTTCATTTAAATTTTCCTCCTAATCGCTTTTGTATTGCCAGCCGCCGCCGTCCTTATTGCTCATAATCGTCGAATAAAATGCACTGTAAGACTTATTTGAGTTCGTTTCAACTTGCATTACGTTATTGGCGTCGGGCGACAATTTATAATAATAAGTGCCTTCTTTATCGGAATAAGTTATTCGCAAATCTTTGCCGACTTTTTTAACTGTAATCGTTTGTTCGTCACGCGTGTACGTCGAGGGAATATTATTGCTAGTCTTGGTGTTTTCTATCATCGTCAAAAAATTTTCCCAATCTTTAGTTCCGTCCTTAGCATAAGTCGAAGCCAAATGCCCCTCAACTGCCGTGAACAGCGTATCATAAAATCTTATCTCAGAGCGGAGCGCGTCATCAACTGAGGCATTTCTGGAAATGGTATTGTAAGTGATATTAGCAAACGGCGCGATTTCCGTTTCCCAATTCAACGGCTTTAAATTCAGCGACTCGGAATTACTTGTAGTAGTTGAGGATTCGTCGGCAGTGGTGTCAATGGAAGTTTCGTCTTGCTCTTCCACTGAATCAGCAAGATTTATACTCGACGTTGCTACATCTACATTATCGCCTGCCGCGCCGAAAAGATTTTCTATCGTTGCGCCAAAGCCGCCGTTAAGTGTCACGAACACTGCAATTGCGGCAACTAAGGTAGCAATCAGCGCGTATTCGAGAAGTCCTTGACCTTTTTGAGAAAAAATTTTTTGAGGAATGACGGGAGTTTTCATGGCGTGCTCCTTAAAATTTTTAAAGCAAACTATTAATCAGCTCGGCAATTTGCGCGTCGGTAGGAATTCGATTATCGTCTTTCTTGGAATAAATTGTCACAAGATAAATTTTTTCTTCAACCTTAAGATAATAGATTATCCTAAAACCGTTCGATTTGCCGCTTTTCGTTGAGGTGTTAGCTATTCTTACTTTGTAAACAGCTGAATTGTCTTTGAAATTAAGATTTTCCAAACGGTCACCGATAAAATTTCCTGCCTTGAGTTTTTCGACAACCTCGTTAATGTCATCTAAAATTTTTGTATATCGTTTCTTTCTGAAGTAATATTTAATGTCGGATTCAAAACGCGACGACCAAATTATTTCCATAAATTCCTTGCCGCCTTTCTTCTTCTAACTCTTCGGCAAATTCTTTTTCAAGCTTAGCTTTCAGCTCGTCCCACGTGCGTTCAGGCAATCTGCCCGCTTCCATTTCCTTAATTTCGGTAAAAGAATCAATTATGGATTGCTCAATCGAAATGTAGCGTTCGTCATTCATTTTAAAAACTCCTTTCAATCAAAGCGACTTGGATTTTTCCGTTGCCGCTAAAACTGCCTCAATCAGCGAAGAGCGAACTGCGCCGCGCTCCAAAACTCTGACGCCTTCAATCGTCGTGCCCGCCGGACTTGTGACTTTATCGCGCAAAACGTCGGGGTGTTCGCCCGATTGCAAAACCATTTTCGCCGCGCCTAAAAGCGTTTGCGCCGCAAGCTCAATCGCTATTGCCCGCGACAAGCCCGCCGCAACTCCGCCGTCTGAAAGCGCGTCAATCATCAAAAACGCATAAGCCGACCCCGAACCGCTTAGCCCTGTTACTGCGTCCATTAATTGTTCCTCGACTTCAACAGCACGTCCCAATGTAGACCAGAAATTTTTAATAGTCGTGCCGTCCTGCGCGGCATTTTTATTTAAAGTGTAAGCCGTCATACTTTCCCCGACTGAAACGGCAACATTTGGCATAATGCGCACGATTTTATTTTCGGGAAAAAATTTTTCAACGTTTGCAAGTTTCAAGCCCGCGACGGTGTAAGTTATAATCGTCGACACGGGAATTTTATCTTGCAACGCGGCAAAAGTTTTCTCGGCATCTTTAGGCTTGACGGCGACAATCAACAAGTCAATCTTATCTAAAAAATTTATATCCGTCGAAGCGTTGACTCCGTAAAGTTTGGAAAGTTCCTCGCAACGCTCGCTACGAATTTCAGAAACAAAAATATTATTCGGCGCGAAAACCTTGCCGCAAATGCCGCGAATAATTGATTCAGCAAGCGCACCGCCGCCAATAAATCCAACTGTATTCATTTCTTTACCTCCACGTCTACAAATTCTATTCTGTCAAGCAAGCTCGTTACTTGTCCGCGTATTGCCGCCAAATAAATTTTGTAAAGTTCTTTTTGCTCGGCAAGTTCCTCTTCTGTCAAGCCGATTGTGCGTTTCTTCCGCGCCAACTCATTTATCCGCGCTAAAAGTTCAGGCGTTATCACTTTAATTACTCCCCTCCAACAAACTTTCCATTAGAGAAAACGGCTCGTCCCTGTTCTCGATAAAAGAAAAAATTCGTCGCTTGTACTCGTTTACGTGGTCAAATCGCGTCGTAAACCAACTGACCAGCTCAAGCAAAGTTTTCTTGTCGTCAAAGCCCTTGATCGTCGCCGAAAAAATTATCAGCTCAAAAAGTTTATATTCTGTAACGAAGGCGGCAAAATTTTGCAGAGGACTGCCCTCGAATCGCCATGGATAAATACTCAAGAAAAGTTCGTTGACTAAATAATTTTCCAGGAACGTCGCGTAGCTTGCCAAAAATTTTTTCTTAAGCTCGCCAAGTCGGGCGTAATTTTCTGCGGCTCTCGTTACGGCTACGAAATTATTTTTGTCGAAATTGAGCTTTAAGACCTCAACGAAGGCTCCAAGAAATTTTTTATCGCGCACCGTGTCAAAAGCGTCTTTGCCGTCGTAAACACTGTCTAAGAGTTCCCGCATCAATCGAATAAATTTTTCCACGTCGAACGATACACTTTGAATCATGAGCGGCACTTGTTCAGTCAAAAATTTTTTCGATTCGTAAGCGGAAATTAATTTTATCAGCGCGTTTTCGTCGAAGTTTGAAAAAATTTCTCCGAGCCTGTCGACAAAAAAGCACAGCATGATTAATCTTTGGTCGATTGACAGCTTGCGCTCCTGCAGGATTGAAATCATCGCCACTTGAATTTCTATCAAATGCCGCCTTAGTTCTTCCGTCGATTTAATTTCTTGGAAAAAAAGTTTGCCGTTGAGTGTATGAATTTTTTCCGGCACTTTTACAAATTCAAACTGCATGGGTTTGCGCTCAAATAAAATCATCTCCGCCGCAACCGGACAGCTTAAAATCAACGCCCGCTCAAAAAAATATCCAAAATTATTCGTGATACGCGGATAAGTTGCGCACGTTCGAGATAAAAATTTTTCGCCGTATTGCAACTGGAGACTGCACAATTTATCTTTGTTCAAGAACGGGCAATATTTTTTTCCGTCGAAGGCGATAAAATATTCGTTGCGCTCATCGTAAAATTTTATGTGCGAAATAATTTCCGGCGAATCAAGTTGCTTGTACATATCGTAAGTTTCGTTGTCGATTAAAATATTCCAGCTCGTTTGACAACAATGCGCGTCGCATTTGGAACCTTTGCATTTAAATTTGCCGACGTATTGCGGCTGAAAGTAAAAATATTTTTTTGCCATTAAGTTCACCTGAAAAGTATTTTATTGCGGCGAAGTATATCACGCACAAAATTTTTTGTCACTTAACGGCTAAAAATTTGCAGGAAAAATTTTTTATGGTATTATACGGCGCGGGAGGGCGGCATTCGTGGAAAAATATTATATGGCGGCAATGGGTGGCGCAGAAGGATTCGGCAACAAAAGTATTGAAAAGCTCGTAAAATTTTGCGGCAGTGCTGAAGCCGCGTGGTCGGCTGACATTGACGATTTGATTCACGCGGGCATTAAACCTAAATCGCTTGAAGCTTTTGTAACTTTTCGCGGCAAACACCCCCACGCGCCTGAAAATCTCGTCAAATATTGTGAGCGGCACGAATTTAATCTGTGTTCAATCGCTGACGAGGATTATCCGCCGATTTTAAAGGAAATTAACGCGCCGCCAATGTTTTTTTATTATCGCGGGAATTTGGAGCCACAAGCATTACGGATTGGAATTGTCGGTTCGAGGCACAATACGCCTTATGGGCAAAATGTTGCGTTGGAATTGGGCGAACAGCTCGCGGCGGCAGGATTAACTGTCGTAAGCGGCGCGGCTCGTGGCATTGACAGCTTTGCACATCGCGGCGCATTGCGGACGGGGCGAACTGTTGCTGTCTTGGGTTGCGGTATAGATATTGCCTTTCGCGGTGATAAGAAAAAATTTTTTGAACAGATTATTGAACGTGGCGTTGTCCTCAGCGAATTCCCCCCGCAACTTCCTCCCAGTCCTACAACTTTCCCGCCGCGCAACAGAATTATCGCAGGGCTTTGCAAAGGGATTATCGTCGTGGAGGCGGATTTTAAGAGCGGCGCACTTATAACCAGTACATATGCCGGCGAATACGGGCGCGACGTTTTTGCAATACCCGGACAAGTTTACGCTAAAATGAGTCGCGGTTGTAATGAATTGATTCGCGACGGCGCAACGCTGATTAAAAATGCTCAAGACGTTCTAAACGATTACAACATTGACAATCCCAAAGAAATTAATTCCGAAACTAAAACCGCGCCTGAAATTAAAACTCCTGAACCGATTAAACTTGACGGCGTGGCGGCTAAAATTTTGGAAGTCATTCCGTTCGATAAATTCATTACGGACGAAGAAATTTTAGATAAGATTGACGAGATTGCTCCGAGCGAATTGCCAGGCATTATGCTTGAACTTGATATGAAAGGCTGCGTCATGGAGGACGCGGGTCGATATAAACGCAAGGTTGGAGGTTAAACACGTGGCAGAAAAAAATTTAAAGTCGTTGATACTCGTCGAGAGCGCGGCTAAGGCACGAACACTAAAAAAATTCGTCGGGCGAAATTATTCAGTATCCTCAACTGACGGTTCTTTGAGGGACTTGCCCAAAAGTCGAATCGGCGTAGACGAAAATTATCAGCCGGATTATATTACGGTGCGCGGCAAAGGAGCATTATTAAACGAATTGCGCCGAGAAACTTTAAACGCACGCAGAATTTTTATCGCGACAAATCCCGATGCGCAGGGCGAATTTTTAGCGCGACAATTTTGCGAGCTGTTCGGCGTCAATCCAAATTCCCATTGCCGAATTTTAATGAACGAATTGACCAAAGAAACTTTCAAGGCGGCATTGGAGGCGGCACAACCTATTAACGAAAATTTAGCGGACGCCTTCCAAGCAAAGCAGTTGATTGACAAATACGCCAGCCACAAAGTCGGGGAATATCTTTCGATAAAAATTTGGCGCGGCGTTAAAGTCGGAAGGTTCCGCTACATGCTTTTGAAATTAATTGCCGAGCCGCCCGCGCAGAAAATTTTAGCCGTCGGAAAAAATTTGACTTATGCCAACTTACAAAAACTCGCATTAAAGGAACTGAACTTTTCGGCGGCAAGGACACGCGTCGTTTTGGAGCAACTTTACGAGGGAATAAATTTAGAGGCGGACGGCTACGCGGGCTTGATAACTTATCCGCACAACGGAGAAATTTCTTTAACTAACGAACACCGCGAACCCGAAGCCGTTAAAAAATATTTGGCGGAACATCAATTCAAACTCTATAACTTAATTTATTCGCGGAAAAAATCCTCGTCGCGCATGAACCTTGACGGCTTAACAAACGAGGCGGCTTTAATGGCGGCTTTCGACGCGCTCAAAGTTGATTGGGCAGATTTTTATTCGGGCGGCGTCGCCAGCCTAATTAAACGCAAATATATCACGGCGGATAATTCTGTTTACAAAGTCACTTCTTTGGGCGAACGTGTCCTCGACGCGCTGAAAGGTTTTTTTGACGACGTATTCAGTGCAAAAGCTTACAACGAAGTTACCGCGCAGATTGACGCGATTGCAGCGGGTAAAGTTCAAAAGCAAACTGTGATTGAAAATTATTGCACAAAGTTTAACGCCGCCTTTGAAAGTGCAATGAGTTCACTCGGCGAAGATGCTAAGCCACAAAAAGAACCTGACGTTGAGTCGGAGGAAATTTGCGAAAAATGCGGGCGCAAGATGATGATTAAGCACGGACGCTACGGAACGTTTCTTGCGTGTTCGGGCTATCCGGAGTGTAAGAATACGCGCCCATTCCTCGAACGGATTGATAAAAAATGTCCGAAATGCGGCGGGCAGTTGGCTAAGCGGGCATTGCCTCATAACAGAATTCTTTACTGCTGTGAATCGTGCGATTTTACAACGTGGGACAAGCCGCAAGCGATTACTTGTAAAGTTTGCGGCTCGACGATATTTGCACACACATTTAAAGGACGTGCGCCCATGCTTTATTGCGGCAATGAAAATTGTCAGACGCGCTTAAATCACCCCGTGAATAAAATTTTGGCAGATATAAAAAAACGCGCCGAAGCTAACAGAGCACGCAAGGCGTTGACGGCTAAAAAAAATGGTAAACAATAAAAAAGTTCACGTAATAGGCGCGGGGCTTGCCGGAGCGGAGGCGGCTTGGCAAATCGCTAAACGCGGCGTCGAAGTCATCTTACACGAAATGCGCCCGATTAAACAAACTCCTGCGCACAAGACCGGAAATTTCGCCGAACTCGTTTGCAGTAATTCATTGCGGGCGGCGAGCTTGTCAAATGCCGTTGGAGTTTTAAAAGAAGAAATGCGCCGGCTTGACTCTGTGATAATGGCGGCGGCAGATTCGGCTAAAATTCCGGCGGGCGGCGCATTGGCAGTTGACCGCGGGGAGTTTGGAAAAATTGTCACCGATAAAGTTAAATCAGTCGTTGAGTTCGTTGAAGAGGAAGTTACGAGCTTAGACTTTGACGACGTAACGATTATCGCTAGTGGACCTTTGACGGCGGGCGCACTTGCCGACGAGATTAAAAAACTTACAGGCGGCGACGATTTTTATTTTTACGACGCGGCGGCTCCGATTGTCGAGGTTGATTCGATAAATTTTGATAAGGCGTTTAAGGCGTCGCGTTATGACAAGGGCGAGGACAATTCTTATATAAATTGCCCGATGACACGCGACGAATATTTAAATTTCCGCGCAGAATTGATTGCCGCCGAAAAAACTAAGCCGCACGATTTTGAGCAGGAAATTTTTTTTGAAGGTTGCCTGCCGGTAGAAGTTTTAGCGGCGCGGGGCGAAGATACAATGCGTTTTGGAAATTTAAAACCGGTCGGATTGATTGACCCGCGCACGGGCAAAACGCCGTATGCAGTCGTTCAGTTACGGCAGGACAATCGCGAGGCGACGCTTTACAATTTAGTCGGCTTTCAAACGCATTTAACTTGGGGCGAGCAACGGCGCGTATTTAAAATGATACCGGGACTTGAGGCGGCAGAATTCGTGCGATATGGCGTCATGCACAGAAACACTTACATTAATTCGCCAAAAGTTTTGTTGCCGACGTTCCAATTAAAAACCGCGCCGAAAATATTTTTCGCGGGACAAATCACGGGCGTTGAGGGTTATGTTGAGTCAGCGGCGTCGGGATTAATGGCGGGCGTTAATGCGGCGCGGCTTGTAAAAAATTTGGAGCCGATGATTTTCCCGCCGACGACTTGTCACGGAGCATTGGCGAATTACATAACGACGGCAATCACGAAAAATTTTCAGCCGATGAATATAACTTTTGGATTGTTGCCGCCGCTTGAAGGTCGCACGCCCAAAAAATTTCGCAAGGAAAAATTATCTGCGCGGGCACTCAACGACATAGAAAAATTTAAGGAGCTGATTTAAATGGAATTTCACTCGACAACGATAGTAGCTGTTAAAAAAGACGGTAAAGTTGCGATTGCGGGCGACGGGCAAGTTACTTTTGGCAATAGCACGGTTATGAAGTCGACCGCTAAAAAAGTTCGTCGCCTCTATCACGACAAAATTATTGCGGGTTTTGCCGGCTCGGTTGCCGACGCCTTTACGCTTTTTGAGAAGTTTGAAGACAAACTCGAAATGACGCACGGGCATTTAATGCGGGCGGCAGTTGCGCTTGCTAAGGATTGGCGCACTGATAAAATGTTGCGCCGGCTTGAGGCGTTGTTGCTCGTTGCAGATAAAGATACGATTTTGCTTTTATCTGGCAACGGCGAAGTCATAGAACCGGACGGCAACGTTGCGGCAATAGGTTCGGGCGGCTTTTACGCATTGGCGGCAGGTCGCGCTCTAATCGCTCATACGGAAATGTCAGCGGCGGAAATCGCTAAAGAGTCGCTGTCAATCGCGGCGGATATTTGCGTTTTCACGAACCAAAACATAATCCTTGAGGAACTCGAATAAATATCACTCCACGAGGAAAAAAGTTTTGTTGAGGAAAATTTCCGGCTCGCCCTCCGCTTTCAAGACAATTTGAAGATTGCCTCTGCCTTTTCTGGGCGACGCCATTTTCCCGCCAAGTGGAATGTCCAAATAAAAACTTTGCCCGTTTTCAAGCGTCGGCTCGTCAACAAAAAATTCATCGTAGCCGACGTGAACTTTTATGCGGGGATTTATTAATGCCTTGCCGCTTTGATTATCGACGCGAAGTCTGGCGTGCCAACCGTCTGGAAAAAGATATTCCTTTCGCTCGCCACGCGCCCAATTTTGCCAATTTCTTAGATAAACCATGTGCTCTTTAGCTGTAGGCTCGCCGTTCAAAAAAAGTTTCATCTCGACTTCGCCGGAAGATTTTTCTTCTTGACGCGGTTGCGGAATATTTATTTCGGGCAAGGGCGCAGTCGGCGGCAAATTTAATTCTGGTAAAGAAGTTTGCGGTAGCGTCGGTAGCTCGAAAATTTTTTCTTCGACGGGCGCAGAAATTTTTTCTTCAGATTTTGGAGTTTCAACGGGCGCAGGGATTTTTTCTCCGGATTTTGGAACTTCGAAGGGCGCAGGGATTTTTTCTTCGACGGCGGGAAAATTGTTTGCAAAAAAATAAATGCCTATTGCAACTGCGAACAGTAAAAAAACTTTCCACGACTTGCGCGGAGGCTCTTTGAATAAAATTGCGCGGCGTAATTCCTCTGCCGATTGAAAACGTTGGGACGGCTCAAGCGCGGTGCATTTGTCCAAAAATTTTCTTAAACGTCCGTTATAATTTTCGCCGAGCAAATTTTTAATCGTGATTCCAAGCGCGTAAATGTCACTGCGATTATCCGTTTGTCCGAAGTCGAAAAGTCCAAACTGTTCAGGCGGCGCATATCCTCGCGTGCCCAAAAGTTCAGTGTCTGAAGAATTGCCCGCCTTAAAAATTCGCGCAATGCCAAAATCAATCAGCTTGACGATATTTTTTTCCGTGAGCATGATATTTGACGGCTTCAAGTCGCGGTGGATAATATTTTTCGCGTGGAGGGCGTTAAGACATTCGCACAACTGAAGCAAAATTTTTTCTGCTAATGGCTCGCTTAATTCGTCAGGGCGATAAATTAAAAGTTCCTCCAGCGTCTGCCCGTCAATATGTTCCTCGACGACGATTAATTTTCCGTCGCGTTCAAACAGCCGATAAATTTTCGGGACGTGCGGATTGTCAAGTTCTTTGAGCGTCTGGTAAATGGGCAACAAATGTAAATCGCGCCGTTTCATTGTACAAAGCCGCTTCGCCCGCTTGTCGTAAACCACCGCTACAAAACTTCGCTCGGAATTTTTCAGCGTGTCGACAAGTTCATAGGTGTCGCCCAAATATCGCTCAAAAAAATTCATGCCGCGCTCCTTGTAAAAATTTTGTCGGCATTATATCATTGGAAAAATTTTTGGTCGAGGTGAGGCGTCTTGTTCAAATTCGGCAAAAGTACGGGCGAACTTTTTACGGAGCTTAAAGAGGAAAAAAATCTTGTGAATTGGCGCAATCAAAACCGCGAGGAATTTACTTTACCGCTCAACGAATACTTAAAAAAATTAATGGCAGAAAAAAATTTGGAGCGGGCGGAAGTCATAGAACGTTCTGGCTTGAATCGCGAATACGCATATCATATTTTTTCCGGCGAAAGAAAAAACCCATCGCGCCCAAAACTTTTGGCATTGGCAGTAGCGATGGGTTTAAATTTAGACGAGGTACAATATTTATTGAGATATGCGCAACAGGGCGTTTTATATCCGCGCAACGCATGGGACGCCGTAGTAATTTCGGCAATCGAACAAAAATTATCCGTCATGCAAACGAACGAACTTTTATACAGTCTCGGCGAAACAATTTTTTTGGGATAATAAAATTTAGGGGAGATATAGACATGGGCAATAAACTTAGGATAGAAAAGTTGCAAGAACTAATCAAGCAGGAAATGAGCAAAATGCTTTTAAAGGAACTCAAAGACCCGCGAATCGGCTTCGTGACGGTGACAGATGTTGAGATGACGGGCGACCTGCGCGAGGCGAAAATTTATGTCAGCGTAATGGGCGGCGAAGAGCAAGTTAAAAGTTCGCTTGAAGGCTTGAACAGCGCGTTGGGATTTGTCCGGCGCGAAATTGGGCAGAGGATTCGCTTAAGGTTCACGCCGGAAATTTCTTTTGCGCTCGACACGTCGCTTGATTATGGCGACCACATTCAAAAGCTTTTGTTGCAAGTGGAAGGCGATAAAAAGAATATAAATAGCTCAACCGAACCGCAAGATTAAAAGGTTATCTCAATGGCGATAATAAGAAAACGCCCGACGGATTTTAAACCTTCCGCCGTTAAAGAGTTTACCGACAGAGTTGAACCACGTCGCGCATTTTGGAAACGATATAAAAAAATGACCGACGAGGGTAGTACGATCATAACTTTTTACGGCGCGGGCGGCGTCGGCAAAACAACATTGCTCAAAAAGTTAGAGGACGAAATTAAAAATATCAATGAAGGCAACGACAATAAAATTAAATACGTCAAATACGACTTAAATATTAGCACCGATTTGCGGGAAGTCTTGAAGACCTTTAAATTTCAGCTCGCTGCTTACGGTTGTAATTTTCCATTGTTTGACATCGGCAATTATTATTATTCGCTCAAAATCGGGCAAAATATAACGCCGCTCAAGGCAAAGTCTATGATGGAAAAAATTCCGTGGCTTAAAGAAGTCAAAAGCAAAATCCAGCAAGTTGATAAAACCTTAGGTAAGGCGACGCCCGTAGTCAATACGGCTAAAATGTTTTTTGAAATTACGAACGAAGTATTGCAGGCTATTCCCGTCACGAGGGCGATAACAACTTGTTTTTCTGTAGCCGATACGTTGCTGACGCATTACATGGAGAGCAGGCAAATTTTAGACGACGAGCATAAAGAACTGCATAATCAGCTTAAGGCGCGCCGTTATGAAAAAAATCCCGTTCAGCTTTATGAATATTTGCCAATACTTTTCGCGCAAGACGTAACGGATTGGATGCAAGCGACCGGCAACAAACTTGTTGTCCTGTTCGATAATTACGAGTCGTTGATAAGTGCAACAAGTTTTGCTTCGGAAGAACAGCTTAAACGCGACCTTTGGTTACGCGGCGATATGGGCTTAATCTTCTTGATTCCCGATACCCTGTGGACAATCGCGGGGCGCAATAAACTTCGTTGGGGCGGCGAACTTGCTGACGAATTGGAGCAACATTTGATAAAGGCTTTGTCCCCCGAAGATTCAAATTGGTTTTTAAAACGAGCCGGCGTTGAAAATGAAACTCTGCGTGGGGAGCTTGTTAGATTGACGGAAGGTTATCCGATATTTTTGGATTTGTGCGTTGATGTTTACGCCGAATACAAGCGAAGATACGGTAAAGAACCGACAATCGAAGAATTCGGGCAAAAGCGGCAAGAAGTTGTCGCTAGGATTTTTCGCTACCTCGACGCGGACAAAGACGACGCCGCCAAAGATATGCTCGAATATCTCTGCGTGCTCAACATTTGGACAGATGAACTTGCAGTAAATATTGGCGGGCAAGCACTTCACAATTTCAGCCGCAATACTTACAAGCGAATCAAAAATTTTTCGTTCATTCAAGCAGAGCGCGTTGAGAACGAAAGCCTAGACTTAACGTTTTATCGATTCGACAGGACAATACAGAGCATAATCATTGCCAACTGTGACCAAAAGCTGATTGATGACGTGATTGCCGCGACTAACAATTACTTCCAAAAATTTTTCGCGGACAATACGATTTTCGACGCACAAAATATTTTCTATCTTAAATTGTGGGCAGAATTCATTATCTGTTTTGCTACAGATTCGGATTCGCTAAGAGAGCAATACGAAAATACATTGGCACAAAGAGTTGACGCTTTAATAGATTTCGCTGAATTTGACAGTGTGGAAGATATTTTAAATTTGTTCATGAGCAAAATTGAAAATCTCAACGAGGCGGAAAGTGTCCCCTATGAAAAATTTGAAGTTGACTTAGGTTGGCTACGACGTGCGCAAGGTAAATATAAAGAGGCTCATGACATTACAAATTCGGCTTATGAAAAGCTTGCTCGTTTACTGGGCGAAAAACACCCTGATACTTTGGACGCAATGAATAATTTGGCTCTCATGTTAAGCGACCTCGGACGTTATGACAACGCTTTGACAATGCAAGAGAAAGTTTTAGCATTGCGCAAAGAAATTTTAGGTGAAAATCACCCTGACACGATTGGCGCAATAGGCAACTTAGCTCTCACATTAAGCTACCTTGGACATTATGACGACGCCTTGAACTTCCAAGAAAAAGCTTTGAAATTATTCAAAAAAATTCTGGGCGAAAAACGCCCTGATACTTTGGACGCAATGAATAATTTGGCTCTCACATTAATAGACCTCGGACGTTATGAAGAGGCTTTGCAAGTGCAGGAAAAAGTTCTGACGTTGCGCAAAGAAATTTCGGGCGAAAATCACCTTGACACTTTGGACGCCATGAATAATTTAGCTCTTACGTTAAACGCCCTCGGACGTTATGAAGAGGCTTTGCAAGTGCAGGAAAAAGTTTTAACATTACGAAAAGAAATTTTGGGCGAGAATCACCCTGACACTTTGCTTGCAACGAATCACTTAGCAAGTACATTAAGTTACCTCGGACGTTATGACGAAGCTTTGAAAGTCCAGGAAAAAATTCTGACGTTGCGAAAAGAAATTTTGGGCGAAAATCACCCTGACACTTTGGATGCCATGAATAATTTGGCTCTTACGTTAAACGACCTCGGACATTATGAAGAGGCTTTGGAAGCGCAGGAAAAAATTTTAACATTGCGAAAAGAAATTCTGGGCGAAAAACATCCTGATACTTTGCTCGCAATGGATTGCTTAGCAGGTACGTTAAGTGGTCTCGGACGTTACAACGAGGCTTTGACATTGCAAGAAAAAATTTTAGATTGTAGCAAAGAGATTTTGGGCGAAAGACATCCTGATACATTACTTGCCACAAATAACTTGGCTTGGACACTGTTTTTGCTTAAACGCTACAATGACGCCTTGAAAATGCAGGAAAAAGTTTTGCCGTTATTTGAAGAAATTCTGGGCAAAGGACACCCTAATACTTTACGTTCTATGAATAACTTAACCCTTACGTTGAGTTATCTTGGACGCTACGAAGAGGCTTTAGAACAGCAGGAAAAAATTTTGTCGTTGCACAAAGAGATTCTCGGCGAAGAACATCCCATAACCGTAGATGATATGCTTAATTTGGCGGATATGTTACTTTATCTAGCTCGTTACGATGAAGCTTTAACATTACTGGAAAAAGTTTTTAGGCTGTCGAAAGAAAATATTGGCGAGAAACACTGCAATACTCTTTCTTTCTTAGACAATGAAACAGATAATTTAATCGACAAAGAGCTTTACGACGCGGCTTTAATCTTGCAACAAAGTATGTTGGAAATTTGCGAAGAAAATTTAGGCGATAATCATCTGTTCACAATACTTGCCACGGCTAGTTTAGCGGATAAATTGTACAAATGCGGCGAACTCGAAGAAGCTATTCAGCTTGTTGAAGACGCGCTGGCAAAGGCTCAAGAAAATTTCGGCGAATATGAGGAATTAATACAAGAAATTGGCAACCTTCGCGATAAAATTTTGAACGATAATGATTGAACTTTTTTTACATGGGAAGGAGATTTAAGTAATGCTGATAACGTTCAAGGAAGCGGCGGAGAAAATCAAAGCCGCGAATAAAATTTTAATAACCGCGCACATTCAACCCGACGGCGACGCAATCGGCTCAACGCTGGCTTTAATGCAAATGTTGCGTGATTTGGGCAAGGAAGCGCAGATTTTTATTGACGACACAGTAAGAAAAAATTTGCACGCCCTGCCGCATTTTGAAGAGATTCGCCGACCAAAGGACGGAGAAAAATTCGACGCGGATTTGATAATTGTTTTGGATACGTCGCTTGATAGGATTGGCAACGTTAGCAAGCTGACTGACGCGCCGATTTTGAATATTGATCATCACGTAACCAACAGCGGCGAGGGCGTCGAACTTTACGTTGAGAAAAGGGCGGCGGCAACTTGCGAAATTATTTTCAAGCTTGCCGGTGAACTCGACGCGCAAATTACGCCGGAAATCGCTACGTGTCTTTATACGGGCTTGGCGACTGATACCGGTTTCTTCCAATTTTCCAACACCCGCGCAGAAACTTTAGCCGCCGCGTCGAAGCTGATAACTTATGGTGTAAGTCCACATTTTATTTCCGAACAGCTTGAGAAAAAATCTTTAGCAGAAGTGCGCGGGCTTAGTGCCGCTTTGAATTCGTTAAAAATGTTTTACGGCGGTAAAGTTGCAGGAATGTTTATCAATCACGAGACGGCGAAAACTTTCGATTCAACAGAGGGATTTATCGATGAAATTCGCGTGATTGAAACCGTTGACGTGGCGTTTTTGATTACCGAGAAGGCTCCAAAAGTTTGCCGCGTAAGTATGCGGTCAAAAGGCGTCAACGTTGCGCAAATTGCGGATAAACTTGGCGGCGGCGGACATATTCGCGCGGCGGGTTGTACACTCAAAACGACACTCGACGAGGCAGAAAAAATTTTAGTTAAGGCAATCGGCGAGGCATTATGAGCGACGGATTTATAAACCTTAATAAACCTTCGGGCATGACGAGCCACGACGCGGTTAATCATGTTCGGAGGATTTTTTCTACGCGCAAAGTTGGACATGCAGGAACGCTTGACCCTCAAGCTTGCGGCGTTTTGCCGATTGCGATTAATCGTGCGACAAAATTTATCGAATACCTCGCCGACTGCGACAAGAGTTATCGCGCTGAAATTTTATTTGGAACGGCAACGAACAGCGGCGACCTTGACGGAAAAATTATTGCCCGCGCAGAAAATTTTAATATGCCGACGGCTGACGAGCTTAACGCGACATTGAAAAGTTTTGTCGGAGAAATTGAGCAGACGCCGCCAAAATTTTCCGCGATAAAAATTCACGGGCGCAAAGCTTACGACCTCGCCAGAAAAAATCTTGAATTCGATATGCCGAGCCGCCGCGTAAAAATTTTTCGGCTTGAGCTTATGAACTTAGAAAAAAATTCGGCGACGATTGAAATTGATTGCGGCAAAGGCACTTACATTAGAAGTTTAGCGATTGATATTGGCGAACGATTGAACTTGCCCGCGACGCTGAAAAATTTGATTCGATTGCGCGTTGGCGACTTTGATTTTAAAAATTCGTTGACGTTTGACGAAATAAAAAAATTCGGCGAGGATTGCCTCCTGCCGATTGAAAATTGCTTGAATCATTTGCCGACATTTGAACTTAACGAACGACGAATTTGCGCCTTTTTGAACGGGTTGCCGACGACTGTACACGCGCCCGACGAAAAATTTTTACGAATCATTTCAGGCGGAAAATTCTTAGGCATCGGTAAAATTGAACGCGGCGAGTTGCGTTCATCAAAAATAATTTAACCTCTAACTAATTCGTAGCCGGCATCATCGATAACTTTTGCGAAGTCGTCGAGAGAAATTTCTTTCGTGGCGGTGACAGTTGCCGAATTATTTTCCAAACTGACTTCAACCGCCGTTACGCCGTCCATTTTTGCCAGCGCGTCGTGAACGTGTTTCTGGCAATGTTTGCACATCATACCATCGACTTTAAAAGTTGTCTGCATTTGAATTGCCTCCTTTTTAGTGGTTAGTGGTTGGTGGTTAGTGATTAGTTGGCGTTCGACTTTAAAATATCGCAAGCGCAAGGCGTTAAGGACGACGCACACGCTTGACATACTCATAGCCGCCGCGCCAATCATCGGCGATAATTTTATTCCAAACGCGGGATAAAAAATTCCTGCGGCAAGCGGTATGCAAATCACGTTGTAGAAAAACGCCCAGAAAAGATTTTGCTTAATGTTCGTCATGACTGCGCGGCTAAGCTTAATCGCGCTAACGGCGTCGAGCAAATCATTTCTAACTAAAACTGCGCCCGCGCTCTCAATGGCAACGTCGGTGCCCGCGCCAATAGCAATGCCCAAATTAGCCTTCGCCAATGCCGGAGCGTCGTTTATGCCGTCACCAATCATCGCAACTTTTTTTCCTTGAGCTTGAAGATTTTCAATCGCTTGCGCTTTATTTGCCGGTAAAACATCTGCGATAATTTTTTTTATGCCGAGCCGCTTTGCAATGGCTTGCGCTGTGCGTTCGTTGTCGCCCGTCAACATGATAACATTTACGCCCAGATTTTTAAACTCTTTGACTGCCTGCGCGGAAGTTTTTTTCTCAACGTCAGCCGCCGCGATTATTCCGAGAATTTTTTTATCATCAGCAAAGATTATGGGCGTTTTGCCCTCGTTAGCAAGTGTAGAAATTTTTTCGCGAAGATTTTCCAAGTCAAAGCCGCATTCCGTCAAAAAATTTTCGTTGCCCGCGATGTATTCCACGCCGTCAATTTTTGCACGGACGCCCTTACCAAATACCGCTTGAAAATTCTCTGCAATGCGCGGAGAAATTTTTTTGTCGGAAGAATATTTTACTACTGCCTCCGCTAGGGGATGTTCACTTTTACTTTCGAGCGCGGTAGCAATCTCTAATAAAAATTTCTCGTCAACGCCGCAAGTTAGAATATCAGTCACGAACGGTTTACCTTCCGTTAACGTTCCGGTCTTGTCGAGTACGACGGTATCAATCGCGTGAGCAGTCTCTAAAGCCTCGCCCGATTTAATTAAAATACCGTTCTCCGCGCCCTTGCCCGTTCCAACCATAATCGCGACCGGCGTAGCCAATCCCAACGCGCACGGACAACTTATAACCAAAATCGACACGGCGATTGAAAATGCAAATTCGACACTTGCGCCATTTATAAGCCATGTCGCGCCCGCAATCAACGCAATCGCAATCACGGCGGGAACAAAAATTCCTGCGACTTTATCGGCAGTTTTTGCAATAGGAGACTTGCTTGCGCTTGCCTCTTCAACCAACGTGATAATTTTGCTGATTGTAGTTTCACCGCCGACTTTAGCCGCCCTGAACTTTACAAAGCCGCTCTTATTCAGCGTGCCGCTTGTAACGTTGTCGCCAATGGTTTTGTTAACGGGCAAACTTTCGCCGGTTATCGCGGATTCGTCAATGGTCGTCGCACCGTCCAAAATAATTCCGTCAGCGGCAAAACTTTCGCCGGGCTTAACTAAAACTTCGTCGCCAATAACAAGTTCCTCAACCGCGATTGTAATTTCTTGTCCGCCGCGCAGAACGGTTGCTTGTTTAGGCGCGAGATTCATTAATTTTTCGACGGCTTGCGAAGTTTTACCCTTAGCACGCGCTTCAAAATATTTGCCGACAGTTATCAACGTTACAATCATGCCCGCCGACTCGAAATATAAATTGCGGCTGTATTCGTCGACCAAAGCCAAATTTCCCGCGCCGAGTCCTTGTCCGATTCTGAACAGCGCGAACGCTCCAAACATTGCTGCCGCCATTGAGCCTAGCCCAACTAAGCTGTCCATATTCGGTGCGCCCGCCGCCAATGTTTTAAAGCCGTTGACGTAATATTTTCGGTTCAAATACATAATCGGAAGGATTAACAAAAATTGCGCAAAAGCGAATGTCACAGCATTTGCCCGCCCGTCGAACAGTTCCACGACGATTGACGGCACGGGCAACGGCAACATGTTGTGCATTGCGATATAAACCGTTGGCAACAAAAAAATTATCGACCATGTGAGCCGCGTCCGCATTTCGGAAATTTCTTTATCAATCGTCCGTTCAGAGGAAGTTTTTATCTGCGCGGACGAAATTTTTTTAGGCGAAGCTCCATAGCCCGCGTTAATTACGGCGTCAACAATTTGCGCGATTGAAATTTTTGCCTCGTCGAATTTAACTTGCATAGAATTGGTTAGTAGATTTACGCTGACATTATCCGCGCCGACGAGCTTAGCAACTGCCTTTTCCACACGCGCCGAACACGCCGAACAACTCATTCCTGTTACATCAAAATTTTCCTTAGTCATAGTCCCTCGACCTGCATGATAGTTAGTTCCTTGATTCTTAAACGATTTTTAATCAGCCAAACAGTCAACATGCGTTCAGCGAGAAAACTCATTAATCTGCGCGGCGACCACGGAAAACCTTGCAAGTTAACCGTCCGCAAAGTTTCTTCCGTCGCGTCAATTATAAACGAGAACAGCCACTTACAAAAGGCGTCCAAAACATTTCTGCGCGTAACGAACATGTTGCACTTATAAAACGTCGGCGAGTTCATCACGTATTCAAAGGCGTCGAGATAATCGGGTTGAGCTTGCAGAATATATTTACGCAAAATATTTTCTCCCAAATTTGTTAGCTCCTTGCCGCAATCGTTGACGATAAATTCCCGTTGCGTCAAGCCGCCGCAATAAAGTTCAGAAACAATTATATCGTAATCCGCCAAAATTTTCTGAGCGGCGTCGTTCGTTAAAATTTTTTCGTAGGCAAATTTCGGATCGTCGGATTCGGTAAAAAACCTGCGGTAATGCGCAAGCCCAAGCGTCGTGTGCTTAGTATTTTTCCAGAACCAATACAGCGCGGTTATCTCGTTGATGTAAAGATTGAGGCGGCTGATATTGTCGCCGGTATCGTCGCCGGGATAACCCAAATCCTCTTTGCCCTCGCGCCCCGCATGAATAATTTTGTAGCCGTCAGGAAGTTTGCCGTCGTGAGGCGTGGGCTTGTGTGTGACGACGTAAACGCAAAAATCTTCGGGCGGCTTGCGTCGCTTGAGGAAATACCAATTAAGCGCGCCGGCGTGTACGCCAATAGCCTCTGCAAATCTATTTGCGTTCTCTAAAATGTGCTTTTCAAGTTCGGAGCCGGGTCGCGCAAAAGTTATGATCTTGTCGGAAAAATTTTCCAGCAAAATGTACATGGCGGCAAAATCAGCGGGCGAGCGTTCAACAATCAGCGCGGCGGCGTAGCGTTTAAGTCCGACTTCTGCAAGATTTTTGTAAACGCGCCTATAAATATTCTCTGTTATCGGCTGCAATGGCTTATCGGCTACGGCGTCAATCGTCGTGAAGTCATTGCCGAGCTTTGTAAAAATTTGCCCGCGCGAAAAGTAAGCGTCCACGTCAAGCACAGTTTTAACGCCGGATTTTTTCAAGTAGTGCAAAAGGCGGAAATCAGCGTTCACGTCATATAAAAATTCTGGCGGCATAATTTTAAATTCCTCAAGCGAGACGACTTGCGACGATAGAAAGCCGCGCTCATAGGCATTATTGCGGAAGGCGGCAAAATCTTTCATCGTCGTAAAGATAAAATAATCAACCGCGCCGCTCTTAAGATATGCTTCCAGTTCAGGCAACTCCTGAATTTTATCGTTGAAAAAAATTTTGTTGTCCTTTACGAAATTAAAATCCTCGCCGGCAATTTCCGCATGTCCGACGATTTTAAACGGACGATTGCCGATGCGTGAAAAAAAATCCGTCTCGTCACCGCAAAGTAAAATGTTCGGCACGAATTGCGTTTTGTTCTGCATAAAATTTCCTCCTGCGAAAAATTTTCAACACGCATTATAGCAGAGTTTAATATTTTTTGCAGTCCACAAATTTTCATGCGAAAAAAATTTTTATGAATTATAATCGACGTGAATTACTTGCAAGGAGGAATATTTTTGAACTTCATAAAAAAAGTCGTCGTGTTGATGATAGTGGCGGCGATTCAACTTCCGTGTTGTGCGGCGGAGGAAGATAAAGAACTTTCACTTATCGCGGCGGAACAAGAAAATTCCAACGAAGAGCTTGACGAAATAAATCCGGCACTGACAGAAAGTATATCGACCGAGCCAACGCAAGAAACCGATAAGGAAATTAAAGAGCGCAAGAAAAAACTTAAACAGTCGCGCAGGGAAAAGGAGAAGGCTAACGAGCAAAAACTCAAGGATAGCGCGAGGCAAAAGGATAAGCCGCGCAGAGACGAAAAAATTACTATTGAGCCGTCAACGCCTAAACCAAAACCGCAACCGATAAACGAGCCGTCAACGCCTA
>CAMJKR010000006.1 GCA_946406415.1 uncultured Selenomonadales bacterium
CCCGATAAATATTTGGGTCGTCGGAACTTGCAATATCCGTTGTCGTTAAAATTTCTTCCGTCGCGTCAATTATAAACGAAAACAGCCATTCGCAATAGGCATTAAAAATTTCGCGCCGTGTGATAAAAATTTCGTAGCAGAAGACGCCAAAACTATTGTTAACTCTGTCGTAAGCGGCAAGATAATCGGGTTGGCGGAGCGCGATATATTTTCTTAGCGTGTTGATGACGTGTTCGGCAAGCTTTCTTGTGCTTAGGACGGCTTTCCAATCGCGGAGCGCAATGTAGCCGAATTCGCAACCGTTAACGATTATATCAGATTCACGCAAAATTTTTCGTGCCGCGTTCGTCGAAAGAAAATTTTTCCCGTCCAAAGTAAAAAATCTGCGGTAGTGCACGAAACCAATAAAATCATGGCGGGTATTCTTCCAAATCCAATAAAGCGCGGTTATCTCGTTCAAGTAAAGATTGAGGCGGCTGATATTATCGCCCGAATCGTCGCCGAGATAGCCAAATTTTTCTTTAGCTTGCGCATGCCCGGCGTGAATAATTTCGTAGCCGGCGGGGAGCTTGTAAAGTTTAGCGTCTTTGTGTGTGACAACGTAAATTTTAAAATCTGCGC
Organism: uncultured Selenomonadales bacterium; assembly: GCA_946406415.1. Taxonomy (GTDB): domain Bacteria; phylum Bacillota; class Negativicutes; order Selenomonadales; family Selenomonadaceae; genus Quinella. The sequence goes on from CAMJKR010000006.1 coordinate 622, forward strand.
GGACAATTTTTTTTATATGGAGCCAACGACCATTGACGGCAGGGAAGCGAGAAATTTTTTCAAAAATATTTTCGTTAGTCGCTAAAAAACTTTCAAGCGCGGAATTTTTTCTTACGAACGCCCAAATATTTTCCGTTAAAGCGTCGGTGTCAATCATCGCGTCGATAAATTCAGCGGGCGAACGTTCTTTGGTTAAAAGGAGTGCGTCAAAAAATTTAAAGCGAGCGTCGGCAAGCGTGGGATAAGTTTCTTTGTAGAAATGATAAGCCGCGTCGACAACACCCGCGATTTTGTGATTCAAGTCGGGGAACATGTAGTAATCGTTCTTGATAAAGTAGCCGTCAACGTCAAGCACTCGTTGCGCGTTAATCAACTTAAAAATTTGTATTGCGTTGTTGAGCGAGAAAAAATTATCCGTCGCGTAATTTAAAAGCGTCGCCGCCGTAATAACTCTGTCAATCATCTTTAGCGCGTAAAGTTCTCTGAAACGGGCAAGATATTCATCGTGATTTTCAAATACAATGTAGTCAGCTGAAGTTTCCAGCAGTCCGCGCAGATTTTCAACAGAAATTTCCGCGCCGTCGATAAAAATTTTAAAATCCGCCTCGTTAAGCTTGAAATTGTCAGCCACTGCCGCATTATTTGGAACGATAAATTCTCCACGTTCCGCCGCGCCCTTAAACTTTATCAAGCCGACGACTTCAACTTTTAAGTTTAGAAAATTTTTCACGTTGCCGCATAAAAATATTCGCGGGATATACAAATTTGTCGCCTCATTTCAGATATTTATTGAGCGTCTCAAGCAACTTCGGAATATCAAGTGGCTTGGCAAGGTGGTCGTTCATGCCGCATTTAAGCGCGTTTTCTTTATCTTCCTCGAAAGCGTTAGCCGTCATCGCGACAATCGGAACGGTATGGGCGTCGAGGCGATTTAGGGCGCGAATATTTTTCGTGGCATCGTAGCCGTTCATAACCGGCATTTGAACATCCATTAAAATTATATCGTAGTGATTCGGCGGTGCGTCATTGAACATTTTAACCGCGTCGGAGCCGTCACTCGCGTCCTCAACGTCAAGTCCAATCTCAGTCAAAATCGCCTTTGCAATCTCGCGATTAACTTCAATATCCTCAACTAATAAAACGCGTTTGCCGTCAAAATTCGTCGAGGATAAGTCGTCGTGTTGATTATTTTCCACGCGCCCGCTTATCGCCCGTGACAGTGCATTTTTCAAATCGGACATGAACAGCGGTTTCGTACAAAAAGTCGTAACGCCCGCCGCTTTAGCTTCCTGCTCAATGTCGGAGTAATCGTAAGCCGTCAAGATAATCACCGGCGCAGTATGTCCAACGACGCGGCGAATTTGGCGGACAGTTTCAATGCCGTTTTGGTCGGGCATGAGCCAATCGACGATATACGCGCTAAACGGGTCGTCGTCTAGTGCCCTTCCTGCGCGGAAGACAGCCTCACGCGGCGAAGTCGTCCACTCTGAACGCATTCCCATTTGTTTAAGCATTGTCGTTACTGATTCGCAAGTATTAAAATCATCGTCGACAATCAAAGCGCGTAAATTTTTCAGCTCTTGAATCGGAATTTGTTTAACTTTCTGCTGCAGTTTCAAATCCAAAGTTACAGTGAACTCACTGCCTTTATCTTTCTCGCTCTCAACGGAAATATCGCCGCCCATAAGCTCAACCATTTTTTTAGTTATCGACATGCCAAGCCCCGTGCCTTGAATGCCGCTTTTCGTCGACGTTTCCTCGCGTTCAAATGCGTCAAACACGTGCTTTAAAAATTCTTTGCTCATGCCCAAGCCGTTGTCTTTAATTCGGAACTCGTATTTAGCACAGCCGGGAATTTGTGATTCGTATTGGGAAATGCGGAAGAAAATCGAACCCGTCGACGGCGTGTATTTAACGGCATTACTTAAAATATTTATCAGCACTTGATTAATCTTGAGTTGGTCGGCGTAAACGTCCTCGTTCTTAACTTTAAAGGCGTCAATGTGGAATTTTTGTTGCTTAGCGGTGACTTGCGGCTGAATAATATGTATCAAGTTGTGGATAAGGTCGGAAAGGTTGCATTCCTGTTCAGCGACTTCAACGCGCCCGCTTTCAATGCGGCTCATGTCGAGAATATCATTAATCAAGCCGAGCAAATGATTACTTGACGACAAAACTTTTTCCAACGAGTCCTTAACTTGCGTGCGATTTTCAAAGTGGCGCAGAGCCATTGACGTAAAGCCGATAATCGCGTTCATGGGCGTGCGTATGTCGTGGCTCATGTTGGAAAGGAACGTTGTTTTAGAGGCGTTAGCGTGTTGAGCTTGCGCAAGAGCCTCCGCCAATTCCTGGTTACGCGCTAAAGTTTCTCGCGTCTCCTCGTCGACGTTGGCAAAACCAATGCAAACTTCTTTAAGCCCCTCGTCAATCCGCGCAATGCGCAACATCATAAAATGTTCCTCGCTGAACCTAAACATAACGTAGCGATGAGAAATCATTTCCTCGTTGGCAAGGCGGGCGCGAATATTTTCCGGCTTAATAAAGTTCAAAAGTTCCTCGCGATCATTCGGGGCAACGTATTCGCGCACATAATTTTTCATTGCCGCCTGGAATTTTACAACGTCACTTTGCTTGCGATTTAAAATAGAACTTATCTCCGGCTCGACGCGATAACAAACTGCCTCGTCCAAATCCAAATTCAAATGATAGACCAGCCGATAATCTACCGTCAACGCCTGAATCATTCCGCTTTGACGGAGCCGCCGCCGTTCCTCGTCAAGTAATTGCGTCTGCAAACGGAGCTTTTCTTCCATAGTTTCCTGTTTGATTCGGCTTTCAGTTTCGGCTAAATTTTTCTGGTGCAGGAGCCGTGCATTTTTGCGCGTCTGTGAAATTATCAGCGCGAACAATATGAGCAATGCCGCAACGGTTAAAAATGTTTGCAACGTTGAGCGGTCGCGAATTCTCGTTGTTACGGTTGAAATTTCTTCCTGCAATTTTTCCTCGCGAATCAAATAGGACAGCATCCAGCCCGTACCTTTGACCGGCTGATAAAATAAAGACTCTTTGTCGCCGCAATAATTAAACGAAACCAAACCTTGTCGCGAATTTCTAAAATCATTAATGACTTGCTCCTTAGAAGAGCCAACCTCAAAAGTTGCATTGTTTAGCGCGGTAAAAAGATTCGTTCCGCTATTTTTGTCGGCAAGCACCCAATTAGTCAGCGTTTCACCGTCGGTTTTGTACAGATTAAAAAAAGTTCTTTCAACGGGCGTCGTCTCAATCAAAATCCCGTCAAGCAAAGTCACAACGCCAACTTGCGCAAAACAACTTTTAATCGGCACGCCTTGAAAAGTCACGCCTTCAACAGGCACGATAATTGAAACGATTTCCTCGCCCGTAAAAATTTTCGGCTCAATAATATTTTCCTTAGCAAAAGAATATTTTTCCGCGTCGACGACACCTTCAGGCGTGAAAATTGCACCGTTGGCATTTACAAAAGCAATTTGGTCGACATTGTTAGCTAACTTAACTTTGCCGAGAAACGCACTTAAATTTTCTATGTTCTGCAAGTCTGTAGCAACCAAAAGTTGTGGCGCGGAATTTATTTTATCGACGGTTCGCCTCAGCCACGCTTGAATAACTTGTTCGCGGCGGTCAGTCAGCTCGCGCAGATAAATTTCACTCACGGAATGGACTGTTGTTTTCGTGTCGCTTTGCGTACGCTGATTTATCCACAGCGTCGACAACGTTAACAGCACTGCAATTATCGCGCCGCCGACTATCGCCAATGAAATTGTTTGCCCTCTTTTTTTATCTGCCGTTGAATTTTTTTCTTCCATATTAAAACCTCACGCTTTTTGCCAATTAAATTCCCGCGCAGATTTTATTAAAATTGATTAAAGATAGCAAGTACAACTTTTGAAAAGTACAGCCGCCGCATTTAAGCAGGATTGGCTAACTTTTGAACAGCTTGGGAAATTGTTGGCACGGCTTTTTTCGATTATGATTTAGCTATCAAAATTATTAACGGTCTTAATTGAAAGGAGTAATTCAAAATGTTGATTGGCGAAAAGAAAATTGCTCGTCCCCTGCGTTGGGGCATGGTTGGCGGCGGCAGAACGGCTAATGTTGGTCCGAAACATCGTCGCGGCGCGTTGTATGACAATACGGCGTTCAAACTCGTTTACGTTGACTTTGACGTAAATTTAGGCGTTGATTTACACAATATCCTTGTAAGTTACACCGGCTGTTATGCGATTAATGGTTGCGCGGCTCACGTTAAATTTCTCCGCCAACTCCCTGCTTTTCAAACCAACAGGGTTTTCACGAATGTAAATCACTTCTTCTGCGGTAAGCTTCGCGTAATGACATTGAGTGCCTCGATTGATTTTGATTAATCCAAGTTTATATGCGCGAGTGGCATTCTCACTTCGAGTTGCCCAACCGAGATTCCAAACGCAATTATTTGTCTTGTCGCCATTCCGATGGTCAACTTCAGGCTTTTCTTCGGCATTGGCGAGAAATGCTTTTGCGACGAGAACGTGAACGCCGCAATTTTTTGGACGTCCGTTTTTAAACAATCGAACTTGCACATAACCTTTAGATTGTACGTCTGCTCTCATAATTCTTGGATACTTGTGCAAAAGACTTTTAACGCGCCCGTAATTGCTGACTTGATAGCGTCCTTCGTAGCCGACGACATCGCGCCATTCTTCGTGCGGCAAATCTTCAAAGCTGTACCAAACGTCGGGGTCGTTACACAGGAGTTTCACCATCGCGTTGGGTTTGGCGGCAAGTTTCAAGTAAATGGTGTTCATCGGCAGGGCAGGTAGGCTCGCGAAAAATTTTATCGCGACATCGGAAGGACGGGGTTCGCGGTTGAGCTTTTGCCAATTCGCCAACGTGAATGCGACTGCCGACTTGAGCGGCTCGTAAATTTCAGGAAGAGCCTTCAGAAAAATTTCCTTCGCTTCGTCTTTGTTCATAATAATCGCTCCTTCGCATCTTGATTTTACACGCCGAAACGATTAGAATACGAAAAATTTGACTCGCGCTTCAGCGTGCGGTTGATTGTTTACTGATAATCAATTTAGCACAAATGAAGTTGCGGGTCAATTTCTTTTTGCCGATAAAGGCGGCGTTTGGGTCGACTTCAAATAAAATAAAATTGTTGGATTAGGAAAGGAGCAGGGAAGAATTTTTCAACCTTGCTCCTTGTCTTCGATTAGAGGGGAGGTTTTCTAAATGGCGGAATCCAGTGAATATCGCTCAACACTTACGCGAATCATGATTATCGCGACGCTCGGCGGACTTTTATTTGGTTATGATACGGGCGTTGTCAACGGCGCATTGCCTTTTATGGCGGCACCGGATCAGCTCAATCTTGACCCGTTGCAAGAAGGCATGGTCGTTTCGGCTCTGTTGGTTGGCGCGGCAGTCGGTTCCTTTTGCGGCGGCAGACTCTCCGATTTTCAGGGACGTAAGAAAAATATCCTTTTATTGTCGATAATATTTTTCATCGCGACATTAGGCTGTTCACTCGCGCCCAGTTTCCACGTTATGTTAGTCTCGCGTTTCGCTCTCGGCTTAGCAGTCGGCGGCGCATCGGTTACAGTTCCTGCTTACTTGGCAGAAATTTCACCGGCTGAAAGACGCGGGCGCATGGTTACTCAAAACGAATTAATGATCGTTACCGGACAATTCCTCGCATTCCTCATCAATGCAATTATCGCGGTCGCTATGGAAGGCGAAAATCACGTTTGGCGTTATATGTTATCAGTTGCGGCGTTGCCGGCTGTGCTCTTATTCTTCGGAATTCAATCTTGCCCTGAAAGCCCGCGCTGGCTCGTATTAAAAGGTCGTTCGATAGAATCTCTTGAGGTTTTGAAAAAGATTCGTGCCACTGCCGATAAAGCTGCACAAGAATTAAAAGATATTGAAGAAACTCTCGAAAAGGCAGCTAAAGAAAACGCAGCTGCCCTCAGCGAAATTAATCAACCTTGGGTTCGCCGCATTATTTATATCGGTATCGGAATTGCCTGCTTTACGCAATTAACTGGCGTCAACTCGATTATGTATTATGGCTCGCAAGTTCTTAACGAGGCTGGTTTCTCCCGTCAAGCGTCAATCATCGCTAACACTCTAAACGGTTTGGCGTCTGTTATCGGCACGTCGACAGGTATTTACTTAATGAAGACTATGCCGCGCCGCCGCATGTTGACAACAGGTTTCTGTATAACAACTTTCTCATTGCTCATGATTGCAGTATTAGCAATGACTATAAGTGGTAATCCTACTTTCCCATATTTGGTATTAGGTTGCACTGTACTATTCCTGCTGGGTATGCAAGGATTTTTAGGACCTATACTTTGGTTATCAATATCCGAAATAATCCCGTTGAGATTTAGAGGATATGGAATGGGTTTGTGCGTTTTATTTGTATGGATTACGAATTTTGTTATAGGTTTGTTCTTCCCGACTTTGCTCTCAAGTTTCGGTCTGCAGACAACATTCATTATCTTTGCAGCAATCGGTTTAATTTCGATAACATTTACCCGCTTGTTCGTTCCTGAAACTATGGGAAAAACTTTGGAACAAATCGAACACCAATTCCGCAACTACAACCGTGAAGAGATTCAATCTGTCGGTACAACTTTACAAGAACATTGAAATTCAACCAACGTCTTTGTAACTTTTGTGATTAATGATATCAGCAATGCACGATTTACAAATACCAAGTTTTCTTGAGAGAGCCGCTTGTCCAAATTCAGGGTGACGCGGAATGTAATGCGAACGAATAAAACGGACTTGCTCTTCGGTTAATTTTGAACCAGGAAATCCGCAACCGACCTTCTTAACACCCATTTTAATCGCATGTTGTTGATTCTCCTGATTAGTCGCCCAATTCAAGTTCCAAAGACAATTATTCAGAGAATTAGTGTCTTCGTGATTTACTTGCGGTTTATCGTCGGGATTGGGAATAAAAGCTTTTGCTACCACAACGTGAACTCCAATGCGTTTCTTTACTCCGTTTTTACTAAAACTTGCTTCCAGATAACCGTCTTTTGTGTAAGTAAATCGCATGATTATAACTTTGTGATTCTTGAAACTCTTAATTCTGCCGTAGTTGCTGATTTGGTAATCTCCCTCGTAACCGACAACGTCGCGCCATTCTTCGTAAGGCAAATTTTCAAGACGGCACCAAACATTCAAATCAGTCCGCATGGCGGCGACGGCGCAGTTGAGTTTCGAGATAAAAGTTTCGTCTTCGACGCGGGCATCGGTCGGCAACTTCGGCAAACTGTTCAGAAAAGCCAGCGACTCGACGACGGTGAACTCAAAAGGGGCAGGAAGCGCAGGAATTGCCTTCATTGCGTCCCAATTTTCGAGAGTAAACTTAACCGCTTTTTTCACGCAGAGCGGCAAGTTCGGGTAATACTCTACAAAAATGTTTCTAGCTTCGTTAATGTTCATTTAGAATCGCTCCTTTGTGGGTTGTTGACTTTACACACCGGAACGCTTAAAATGCAATTTGCAAATGGCTTGCGCTCTGGAGTGTGTGTTGTTTTATCAAAACCAATTTAACACAAAGGAAGCGTCAAGTCAATTTGTTTTAGGAGGTAAAAAAAATGAAACTTTCAATCTGCTCGGACGTCTTTGGTAAGATTCCGTTCGGCGAAATGCTTGACAAAGTCAAGGCTTATGGCATTGGCGCAGTTGAAATCACCAGCGGAGGCTGGGGCGGTAAATTTTTTGTGCCCAGTGCACGTGACCTGCTCGACAATCCCGCTAAGTTGCAAGCGTTCAAAGACGAACTCGACAAGCGCAACATTGCAATTTCCGCGCTCAACTGTTCGGGAAATCCGCTCGTTAACAATCCAATGGGCAAAGCTCACAGTCAAACCATTCACGACACGGCAGAACTTGCCGGCAAACTCGGCGTTAAAACAATCGTCACAATGTCCGGTCTGCCCGAAGCCAAAGCCGGTGACGTTACTCCCAACTGGATAACCTCCACAATTTCCTGGCCGGAATATGATGGCGTTAACTACATGGTTGAAGCCGTTAAATATCAGTGGGAAGTTGCCGCCAAATGGTGGACTGAACACGCGCAATTTGCCAAAGATAACGGAGTTGAGAAAATCGCGATTGAAGAATTCCCCTGCCAACTCGTTTACAATGTCCGTAGCCTTAATAAGCTTGTCGAAGTTGTTGGCTCTGATTTGGGCAAAATGATTGGCATGAACCTCGACCCGTCGCATTTGATGATTCAAGGCGCGGAACCGATTGCCGCCGCTCGTGCACTCGGCGAAAAGATTTTCTACATTCACGGTAAAGACGCCCGCATTGAGCGTTATAAAGCTGACGTTGACGGCTTACTCGAAAACCTCCCCGTCGATAAATCCGTTGACAGAACGTGGAATTACGTTGCAGTCGGTTGCGGGCGCGATTTGCAATGGTGGAAAGAATTCTTCTCCGTGTGCCGCATGATGGGCTATAACGGTTATGTCTCTCTTGAAATGGAAGATTTAACTATGAGCGTCGAAGCCGGTTTGCAAACTTCCATTGACGCCTTAAATCAAACTATTAGCAAATAAGCCTTACCTCTAATCTTTCGGATAAAAATTTATCCTGCAGGAAAATTTCTTCTCTGCAGGAATTTTTTTAATTTAAAGGAGGCTTAAGGTTATGAAGAGCGTTGACCCCGGCATATTGAGCCATTCCGAGTGCTTTACGTTTCAGCCGTCGGAGCTGGCCGCAAAGACAATGAAATATTTAACTTGGTGCGGGCATTATTTTTGCACAAACAGTTATTTTATGGAGCGCGAAACTTATCCTTATGTGCTGGTCATTTTTGTGCGCGAAGGCAATATGGACGTGCGCTATTGCGGGAAAAATTATCTTATCGGCAAGGGCGACGTGCTCTTGATTGATTGCCTCAACCCGCATTATTATCGCGCCCATGACGGCTTGGAGTTCTTGTACGTGCACTTTGACGGAATTTGTTCGCACGAAGTCACCGAGATGATCATTCAAAATAACAATAGTCCGGTCTTTCGTCGTTCGCACAATTTAAAAGTCGGGCAAGAAATTTTCGAGTGCGTGAAATTTTTCAGCAAGGGCGGCACGACAAATATTTTTCAAGACGCCTTCCACATTGAGCGGCTTTTATATCTGCTGTCATGCGAAGCTGAAGAAAAAATTACAGAGACTTCGCCGATGGAAAAAATTATTACGCACATTCACGAAAATTTTACACGAACGATAACGGTTGAGGAGCTTGCCTCCCTTGCCAATGTCAGCACGAGTTATCTGGCGCACACCTTTAAAAAACAAACGGGCTATGCACCCGTCGAATACGTTATTAAAATGCGCATGGAACGCGCTATGATGCTCCTCACGCACTCCGACAAAACAGTTGCCGAAATATCAGAGGAGGTCGGTTATGATTCGTTGCCCGCCTTTATAAAAATTTTTAAACGTAAGACGAATTATTCACCGACTGCTTATCGGAAGTTGCAGAAATCAAATCCTTGACGACTTCGCCAGCCATAATCAAACCTGCAACACTTGGAACAAAAGCTACACTGCCGATAAAATCTTTTACGGGGCGCGGCGGTTCATCAGACCAAACGACTTTAAGATTTTTAATTCCGCGCTCACGTAATTTTTTGCGCATAATTTTGGCGACGGGGTCAACCGACGTTTGAAAAATATCCGCGACTTTAAAGCGCGTCGGGTCTAATTTATTGCCCGCGCCCATGCTTGAAATAATTTTTATTCCGCGCCGCTCGCATTCCTCGACGAGAAAAATTTTCGCCGTCAACGTGTCAATCGCGTCAACTACATAATCATATCGGCAAATAAAAAAATTCTCGACGGGTTCACCGAGTAATAAAAATTTCTGAATCGCGTCGACCTGCGCGGCGGGATTTATATCGTGAATTCGTTCGCGCATAACTTCAACTTTAGACTTGCCGACCGTCGAATTTAGCGCGTGAATTTGCCGATTAATATTCGTCGCGTCAATGTCATCTTTATCAATCAAAACCAAATGCCCAATGCCCGACCGCGCTAAAGCCTCAGCCGCAAATGAGCCGACGCCACCCACGCCGAACACCGCAACCGTTGCCGCATGGAGCTTGGAAAAATTTTCCTCGCCAATTAAAAGTTTAAGTCGTTGAAATCTCATCGGTTATCACGCGGGCGAAAAGTGAATGTCGGCATTTGGAATTTATTTTCGGGTTGAGGCGGGGGCTTCGGTGCCTCAAAATTAAAACCCTTCGACACGGTGACTGTTGATTTGGGAACGGCAACTGTTGGAGATTTAAGCGCGAGGCTGTCAGCAAAATCCGTCGCAATAATCGTCGCTTGAATCGTGCCGTTCATACTCTTATCAATAACCGTGCCCAAAATTATATTAACGTCGTCTTCTGTCTGGCTGAAAATATAACTGGCGGCGGCGTTGACGTCGTGAATCGGGAGCGTTTCATCGCCGGTAATGTTCAAAATAATTCCGCGTGCGCCTTTTAGCGATTTATCAATCAACGGACTGTGAATCGCCTCTTTGACGGCTTGCACCGCGCTGATATTGCTTTTGCCAATGCCAAGAATCGCGTCACTCGACTCACTTTGACGGAAAATCGTCGTCATGTCAGCGAAGTCAACATTAATTACGCCGATTGTCAAAATCAGTTCAGCAACGCAACGAATTGCCTGCCGCAAAATGGAATCAGCCGCGTTAAAGGCAGTGAGCATATTAAGATTTTTATTTTCGGGGAGCTTCATCAAGTTATCGTTCTTAACGACAATCAGCGCGTCCATGTACGACTGCATACGGACGATACCCTCGTTGGCAATGCGCTGTTTACGAGTGCCTTCAAAGCTAAAGGGAACTGTGACGACGCCAACAGTTAACATGCCGAGTTCCTTAGCTAAACGCGCAACGACTGGAGCCGCGCCCGTACCCGTGCCGCCGCCCATGCCCGCCGTTATAAAAATCATATCCGCGCCGCTCATCATTTCTTTGAGACGTTCAGAATCATTTTTGGCAGCCTGTTCGCCGAATTCAACTTTGCCGCCCGTGCCGCGTCCTTTGGTAATATTTTCGCCAATTTGCACCGTCCTAATCTTGTCCAAATTAGAAAACCTCAGAGCGTGGGCATCGGTGTTGACTGCGACCAATTCAATGTCCAGAAAATCGCTTTCGGCAATTCGTTTCAGGACGCTATTGCCGCCGCCGCCAACCCCGAATACTTTTATCGTGACGAGGGCTTTTTTTATTGCCGCATCGTCAGCCGCCTTTTGCTGTTCTTTATTCAGGCGAAGTTTCTTTAATGCCTCCTTGATTGCCGCATCGTTAGCCCCCATAAACTTTCTTCCCCTTCTCAAAAAGTTTTTGCTAATTTTCGCCGCGCAGGTTTATTTTCCTTCATTAATAATTTTGCACTGGCAATTTCTCATAACGTCAAGGGCTTTCTGATGAGCGTCGGGGGAACTGCCCGCACAACAGGCGGCGTCGATTTGAACGCGCTGTTCCGGATAAAACGCCTTAACTAAAAGCGCGTTCGATACTATGCAAATATCAGTGCACACGCCCGCGAACTCGATAACTTCATAGGGCTTGATAAGGGACGGCAGGCGAGTCGAGCCGAACGCTTTTTTCTCGATAACCGCCTTTGCTCGCGTCGTAAATTTTTGCAATTCGGGGATAATCTGCCAGCCGTCGGTTTTCTTTATGCAGTGTTTAACGGGCAAATTTCTGCCTTCCTGCGTTTCCAAATAATTATCGGCGTGCGTGTCCTGCGTGAAGATTAAATCAATCGCGCCCTCCTCGACAATCGCCTCCAACTTTTCTACGAGGCGCGGAACCATTTCGCGAGCCTCTTTTGTGCCGAGCGGTCCCGTCACGAAATCATTTTGCATGTCGATGATAATTAATGCTTTTGCCATTTTAAGTTCCTCCTATTTTTAAGCCGACAGCGCACGCAAGCAACCCTGCAACTACGCTGACGACAATATTAACTACTGCAGAAAAAATTTGCCCGCCTTGAATCAAAGCAAGCGTTTCAGCCGAAAAACTCGAAAACGTAGTAAAGCCGCCCAAAAAGCCTACCGCGACGAATAATCGCACAGATTCAAATCGTCCCGCCAAAATGCCCACGAATAAGCCCATTAGCAAACTACCAAAAAAATTTGCTGTAAGCGTGCCCAATGGAAAGTTGCCGAGCTTGCCCGCTAATGCCGTCGTAACTAAAAAGCGCGACACTGCTCCCAATCCGCCTCCTATGAATACCAGTAAAAGTTTAGTCATATGTCCCCCTTGAACCCTGCGCGGGGCTTGTTAAAGAATTTTTCGCGCTGTATAATTCGGCAGTAAAAATTTTCAGTGAGGTGTTTAAATTATGTGCAAAGAATGCGGTTGCGGCGAAGTTGGCGGCAATACCCGCTTGCAATTCACCGCTAAAGGTTATACGCAAGAAAATGCAAAGGCTGTCGAAAAAAGTTTGCTCGGTTTGGCAGGCGTGTTGTACGTTCACATTCACGCGCACGACGGCGAAACGACCATTGACTACAACCCCGGCAAAACTAAGCTCAGAGAAATTTTGAAAGTCTTCGACAATCACGGCGTCGAGGCTGATATTTAGTACCACATTTTTTCAGCGGCAACTGTAGTTGCTGAACCGTGCCCCGTGTATAAAATTGTTTCATCGGGCAGGGTGAAAACGACATTTTTAATCGTCTGCATTAAATCGCGCTCACTGCCGCCGGGCAAGTCAACTCGCCCATAACTGCCGCAAAAAATCGTATCACCGACGAACGCGACGCCCTCTTTTGCGCTGTAGTAAATCGCGCCGTCGCGTGTGTGACCTGGTGCAGGAATAAGCTTGACGCTAAAATTTTTATTCGCGTCCAAAGCAATTTCACTATAATCGGGCAAGCAAGTCACGTCGTCGAGAACAATCGAATCGCCGACAAATGCGGAACAATTTATCGCGGGGTCTTTAGCGTAGTAATTGCCGCCCTTGCTCATGCACACGGAAATTTTCAAGGCGCGTTGAATTTCGTTGACTGCGCCGATATGATCAAAGTGCCCGTGCGTCAACAAAATTTTTTCAATCGTGAATTTGCGCTCGTCGACGATTTTTAAAAGCCTGTCAGCCTCTGCGCCGGGGTCGATTAAAAATCCGTGTTTGGTGGCGTCGTCGATAAAAAAATAGGCGTTCTCGTCAATGATGCCGAAAACTTCCACAGTAAGAATCATTTTTCCCGCTCCTTATCCTTGCGCGTCAAGTTTGGCGCGTTTATTTTATTTTCGCGGCGATTTTCTTTAGCAGATTTAAATCTTTTTGATTCAAGGCAAGTTGGCTTTCCTCTATCAAATTTTTAAATTGCTCGGTGAGCTGATTAATTGACGAATTAATTTTTTCCATGTCCTTTGCATAAATCGGATTTTGTAGTACCTGCAAAAGTTTCAAGATATTTTGGAGGTTTTTCGTATTCGTCTCTTGAATCGCACGGAGCTTTTCAAATTCTTTTTCCAACGCGGAATTGTTCGTTGCATTGCTTAATATAGGCAAAAGTTCCATGATATTTTGGAGGTTTTCTTTGCTTGCCTCTTCAATCGCGCGGAGCTTTCCAAATTCTCTTTCCAACGTCAAATTGAGCGCGGCAGAATTTTCATCGAGGCTGGCAACTGTTGACTGAAATTCCCCGATTAATTCGGCGAACTGCGTTAATTGGGCGAGGTCGGCAAGCATCACGCGAATTACTTGCATATTATCTTGCACGAGTTGCGCGGCGGCGTTAACGGAATTCATTGCCGTGATATTAACTTCGGACGTTTCGATAATTTTACTGCGGAGCTGTTGGAATTGAATTTCCATGCGCTGATGATTTTCCTCGTTATCTTGAGCCGCCTTGACGAGTGCACGCCTTAAACTTATCGCCGCCAAAAGAGCACTGCCCGCGCCGACAAGACAGCCGGCAATGTCATTCAACTTCAATAGTGCACCCAAACTAACCAGCGCGAAAAACAATGCGCCCGCATAAGCGTTTTCACTGTCAGTCATTTCCCAGCCTCCGCTTAAAAACTTTTCGCGATTTTAACATTAAATTATTTTAGTTGCAAGACTGTTGCCTTGACAGAGAATAGCGGCTGTGATAAACTTTTGCGCGTTAAGCAGAAGCCTGCGCTTCTCACCCGTCGACCTTAAATGAGTTGGCGCGGTTGCAAGGAAATTTTCTATGGGAATCGCGGGTGGCTTACAAGCCGCCTTTAATTTTTTTCAACGCGCCACAGGAGGTGTATTTCAATTAGTAGGGACACTTTGAGAATCAATGAGGAGATTCGTATTCGCGAAGTTCGAGTTACCGACGCGAACGGAGAACAACTCGGCGTTATGCTGACGCGCGACGCGCTTAGACTTGCCGAAGAAAAACATCTTGACTTGGTAGAAGTCGCGCCCAAAGCAAGACCGCCTGTTTGCCGCATTATGGATTTCGGCAAATATCGTTATGAACAGCAAAAGCGCGAAAAGGAAGTTCGCAAGAAACAAAAAATCATTACGATTAAGGAAGTCAAGCTCCGTCCGAATATCGAACAACACGACTTTGAGGTTAAGCTCAAAAACGCGCAACGCTTTATCGAAGAGGGTAATAAAGTCAAGGTTACGATAATGTTTCGCGGGCGGGAGCTGTCGCACCCCGAATTGGGTAGCGAAGTTTTGGATAGGCTCGCCAAAGCTATGGAAGAAGTCGTGACGGTTGAGCGTGCCGCCAAACTTGAGGGCAAAAATATGACGATGATTCTCTCTCCTAAGGCACAGAAGGCGCAAAAGACAAAGAAGACTACTCAGACAAAAGGAGGGGACAACGTTGCCCAAAATCAAGACACACCGCGCAGCAGCTAAACGCTTCCATGTGACCGGTAGCGGCGAATTCAAGCGCAACAAAGCATATAAAAGCCATATTTTGGAAAAGAAAACTCGTAAACGCAAGAGAAATCTCCGCAAAGCGACGCTTGCTTCGGCGGCAGACCGCGCTCGCGTGAGGAAAATGCTTCCCTACGCTTAAAAGCAGTGGCTAGTATTTAGTGGTTAGTGACTAGTGAACTGCCTAACCACTAACCACCAACCACTAATCACTAAACAGGAGGAGATTATCTTGCCAAGAGTAAAAACCGGCGTCACAGCACATAAACGCCATAAAAAAATCCTCAAGCTCGCTAAAGGTTATCGCGGCGCGAGGAGTAAACAATTTAAAAAAGCAAACGAATCAATCATGAAGGCGGGACAATACGCGCACCGCGACCGCAGAGTTAAGAAGCGCGAATTCCGCCGCCTGTGGATTGCTCGTATCAATGCGGCGGCTCGTCTAAGCGGCATTTCTTACAGTAAATTAATTTGCGGCTTGACTAAGGCGGGCGTTGCCGTCGATAGAAAAATGATGGCAGAACTTGCAGTAAACGACGCGGCGGCTTTTGAAAAGCTCGTTGCCATTGCTAAAGAAAATATTTGACGTGTACATAAAAATAAAACCAAACACAATCCCTACGGTTCAAGCCGGGGGATTTTGTTTTTGCAAATATCATTGTCGCGAAGGATTTTTTTTGCTATCATTAGAAAAAATTTTGGAGGGAAAATTTCATGACTATTATTGTAACGGGCGGCGCAGGTTTTATCGGTAGCAATTTTGTTTATTACGAACTTAAGAATCACGCTGACGACAAAATTATTTGCTTGGATAAATTGACTTATGCTGGCAATCTTGAGACTTTAGCGGACGCGCAGGGCAATAAAAATTTTAAATTCGTTCGTGGCGACATTGCCGACCGCGAGGCTGTTTATAAACTTTTTGAGGAAGAAAAACCGGATATTGTCGTAAATTTCGCGGCAGAAAGTCACGTTGACCGCTCGATTGAAGACCCTGAACTTTTCTTGCGCACGAACATTATCGGCACGAGTGTTTTACTTGACGCCTGCAGGAAATTTGGTATTAAACGTTTTCATCAAGTTTCAACCGATGAAGTTTACGGCGACTTGCCGCTTGACCGCCCCGATTTATTTTTTACTGAAACGACAAACTTGCACACGTCAAGCCCCTACTCCGCCAGTAAAGCCGCCGCCGATTTGCTCGTTCAAGCTTATCAACGGACGTATAAAATACCCGCGACGATTAGCCGTTGCTCCAACAATTACGGACCTTATCACTTCCCCGAAAAATTAATTCCGCTGATGATTATTAATGCGCTCCACGATAAAAAGTTGCCCGTCTACGGCAAAGGAATTAACGTCCGCGATTGGCTTTACGTCGAGGATCACTGCGCGGCGATTGATTTAATTATTCGGCGTGGCACAGTCGGCGAAGTCTACAATATCGGCGGGCATAATGAGCGCACAAATTTGGACGTTGTAAAAACAATCCTCAAAATTCTCGGCAAGGGCGAAGAGTTAATCGAATTCGTCACAGACAGGAAAGGGCACGACCAACGCTACGCCATTGACCCGACGAAAATTTTTAACGAGCTGGGTTGGACGCCGCAAACTAAATTCGACGACGGCATAAAGAAAACTGTTGCGTGGTATTTGGACAATCGCGCATGGTGGGAAAAAATTATCAGCGGCGAGTACAAAAATTATTATGCCAAAATGTACGATAACCGTTGAGGAGGAATTTTTATGCCAAAGTACGCCGAACTTAAGCGCGAACTGCGAAAAGCGGGTTGCTACAAGGAAAGCGAGGGCGGCAATCACGAATGGTGGTTCAGTCCGATAACAAACGAGAGATTTCAAATTGGACGACACGACAGGGAAGAAGTTAAGCCTAAAACGGAAAATAATATCCGTAAACAGGCTGGCGTCCCTAAAAAACGTTAAGGAGGGCTTTTTATGAAGTATGTTTATCCTGCAATTTTTTATCGTGCAAATGAAGGCGGCTATTGCATTGAATTTCCGGATGTAGAAGGCGCGATAACTCAAGCAGATAATATTTATGATGCGTTAGATATGGCGGAAGATGCTCTTGCCGGAATGTTGATTTGTTGGGAAGACTTTAAAGCTGGCAAATCTAAGTTGCCGATGAAAAATCGTATTGTTGAGCCGACACCGATTGAGCAAATAAAAGCCGAACCCGATGAATTTTCGAAGAGCGCATTTGTCACACTGATAAAAGCCGACACCGACGCTTACAGAAAACTTTATCTTAATAATGAGTAAAAAATTTTTGCGTAGCGGCTACACGACTGGAGCCTGCGCGGCGGCGGGAGTTAAGGCGGCGTTGATTTTTATGACGGCTGGCGAAATTGTCGACGGTGTGGAAATTGTCGCGCTTGACGGAACGCCACTAAAAATTCCCGTTAAAAATGTCGAAAAAATTTCTGAGGGCGTCCGCGCAGAAGTCATAAAATTTTCGGGCGACGACCCCGACATTACCAACGGCGTATCAGTTTTTACGACGGTGCGCCGCATTTCCGGTAATGAAATTATTTTCCGCGCAGGTTTGGGAGTTGGCAGAATCACAAAGGCTGGACTTCAACTGCCCGTCGGTGAACCTGCGATTAATCCCGCGCCGCGCAAGCTAATTCAAAACGTCGCGGCAGAATTTAATATCGGCGGGCTTGAGGTAGAAATTTCAATACCTGCGGGCGTCGAACTTGCGAAGAAAACTTTAAACCCGATTTTGGGCGTCGAGGGCGGCTTATCGATAATCGGCACAACGGGAGTATTGCGCCCAATGAGCGAGGAGGCTTTTAAAAATTCGCTTGTCCCACAAATCGATGTAGCTAAGGCGGCGGGCTTCGACACGTTAGTTTTTGTACCGGGCAAAATCGGCGAGATGATTGCAAAAAAATTTGGCTTCGCTGACGGCGCAATAATTCAGACGAGTAATTTTATCGGGTTCATGTTAGAGGCGGCGGCTGAACGGCAGATTAAGCAAATAATTTTGTGCGGACATCTTGGAAAGTTGGCTAAAGTTGCGGCGGGAGTATTTCACACGCACAATCGCGTTGCCGATTGCAGATTGGAGACTTTAGCGGCATATTCGGCGGCGGAAGGTTTATCAGCGGGCGAAGTTCAAAAAATCCTCGACGCGAATACTACAGAGGACGCCGCGCAGATTATTTCGGCGAACAACTTGGAGCGCGTATATAAAAAAATTGCGGCGCGTGCAAGTCTTCGCGCTGAACGCTATGTTTACGGCGAGTTAAAGGTTGGAACAATTTTAGTTGATTACGCGGGAAATATTTTAGGTTTAGACGATACAGCAAAAGAGTTTTTGTCATAGGAAGTTTTGGGGGAGATTTAAATGGTTAAAAAATTTTTAGGTTTCTTCGCGTTAATCCTCATTATGGCGACGGCATTGGTTGCCTACAGCATGACAAATACGGCACCCGACATTCCCAACGTTCCTGGAACGGTTGACAGTTATAAACAAAAATTATTTGCCAAAACAAAAGAAGTCGCCGCGCCCGTGCTCAAAAAGGCGGGAATTGACGTGGAACAAATACCACAAGCAGAAGATTTGAACGTAGTAGAAAAGCAAATGGAAGAGTCAACCGATAAAGTTAACGAGGCAACCAAAGCACTTTCACAAACTCCTTGACCGGTGTTATAATGGAAAAAATTTTCTGATAAGGAAGCGCGTTAATTGTCTGACGTAAAACTTATTCTAATTTGTGTTGGCGGATTGATTTTAAATCTGTTTGGTTCTCTGATTGCGGAAGTTTTTAATTTGTCCATTTATCTGGACACGAGCGGCACAATTTTTATCGCGGCATTGGGCGGCTATGCTCCGGGTATTGCGGTCGGTTTTTTTACGAATTTGCTTAAAGCTTTCTTTGACCCGTCGCAAATGTACTTTTGTTCGGTTAATGTATTTGTCGCGATTTTTACGACGTTTTTTGCGCGAAGAGGATTTTTTAACAACATCGGCAAGTTGCTAATAATTGTCCCTGCGCTGACGTTTATAACCGGAACGCTTGACTTGTTAATTGCGGATTTTCTGAACTCAACGAGCTTTCTAAAGTCTGTCAATGATTTTGGAACGGACTTCACGGAAAATATTTTTACAGAGGCATTTGACAAAAGTTTTTCAGTTTTTTTGGCGTTCGTGTTGTTGAAGTTGACGCCCGCGCAGGTTGAAAAAAGTTTTCGCGAGTTGGGGCAAAGGCAAGCTCCGCTGTCCGAAGAAATGAAACGTGTTGTCAGCGAGGAAAGTTATTTATCGGCGTCGCTACGCACAAAGACGCTTGCAATTTTAATGTTGAGTTCGCTTTTCGCGTCGAGTTCAATCGCGCTGATAAGTTATCTGTTGTTTAAGGACGCCGCAGTTGACGAACGGATTAAAACTGTTGACGGCATGGTAACTGTTGCCGTAAGTGAAATTAATCCTTACAGCGTTGACAACTATATAAAATTTGGGCGCGAGGCGGCTGGCTACAAAAATACGGAAGAAAAACTTTACGCGATAAAAAACAGTGCCACCGACACGCGCTATCTTTACGTCTACAGAATTTTAGAGGACGGCTGTCACGTTGTCTTTGATTTAAATACGGCAATGGTTGAGGGCGATAAGCCTGGACAAGTCGTTGAGCTTGATGAAAGTCTTTTGCCTTACAAAGAGGATTTACTTGCGGGCAGACCGATTCCGCCGATAATTACCGATGACGAATACGGCTATTTACTTACGCTTTACAAGCCTGTTTACGACGGCGCGGGCAGGTGTCAATGTTACGTCGCGATTGATTTTTCTATGGACATGTTGCTTGAGTACACGCACGTTTTTATAATTAAATTGCTGGCATTATTCGCGGGGTGTTTTATATTTATCTTCGCGATTGGTCGGGCGTTCGTCGAAAACAATATTATTTTGCCGGTCAACACAATGGCTTATTGCGCCCGAAATTTTTCTTATGACAGCGTGGCGGCTCGCGAAAAAAATATTGAACGCATTAAAAGTTTGCAGATAAAAACGGGCGACGAGATAGAAAATTTGTATCGTTCCTTACTTAGGACGACGGAAAATTTTTTGAGATACTTGGAACATTTGCAACGGGCAAAAGTTCAAGTCGCTGATATGATTGGCAAAGTTTTCGCTATGGACGAAATTGCGCATAAAGATTCGTTGACGGGCGTTAAAAATAAAACTTCCTACGTTGAAAAAATTGCCGAGCTGGACAAAAAAATTACCGCAGGCGAGGCGGAATTTTGTATAGTAATGGTTGACGTGAACTATCTTAAGCGCGTCAACGACACTTACGGGCATGAAATTGGCAACACTTATCTGAAGAACGCTTGCCGCCTGACATGTGCGGTTTTCAGCGCGGAAAATGTTTATCGCGTTGGCGGTGATGAATTCGTTGTAATTTTGGAGGGCGATAAAGTTTCGTTAAGCAAATATTTCGTGGCGCAATTCAAATCCGAAATGGAGCATAAACTTTCCAATGAATCGCTTGCATTGTGGGAAAAAGTTTCAGCGGCGGTTGGCGTTGCAATCTACGACCCAGATAAAGATAAAAATGCTGATGAAGTTTTCAAGCGGGCTGATAAAGAAATGTACGAAAACAAATTGGCAATGAAAGCCGCGAGGACATAAAATTTAAGCAAAGCAAAAGGCACTTCCCCGAATTGAGGAGGTGCCTTTAATTTTGTCAGTTGTTAAGTTATTGCCGACGGGTTATCTTCCTACCGAACGGTTGAGGAGTGGTGCACGCTCATAAACAGCGCATTTGCCAAGCTCTTCTTCGATACGGATAAGTTGATTGTATTTCGCCATGCGGTCAGTACGGCTAAGGGAGCCGGTCTTAATCTGTCCGCTGTTGGTGGCGACTGCGATGTCAGCAATAGTAGCGTCTTCGGTTTCACCGGAGCGGTGAGAAGTAACGGTCGTGTAGTTGTGGCGGTGAGCCATTTCGATTGCTTCAAGAGTTTCGGTGAGCGAGCCAATCTGATTGACTTTGATAAGAATGGAGTTCGCCGCGCCCATCTTGATGCCTTTTTCGAGGAATTTGGTATTGGTAACAAAGAGGTCGTCGCCGACGAGTTGGCATTTGTGACCAATCTTCTTGGTAAGCTCAACCCAGCCGTCCCAGTCCTCTTCAGCCAAACCGTCTTCGATAGAGTCAATGTAGTAGGTATCAACGAGTTTTTCGAGGAATTCGATTTGCTGTGCAACGTCGAGTTTCTTGCCGTTGGGATCCTTCAAAATCGGGTGTTTGCCGTTGAGCTGTTTGTAGTCATAGAAGTATTGATCGCCCTCTTTGACCGCGAATTCAGATGCCGCGCAGTCCATAGCGATTTTGACTTGTTCGCCGGGTTTGTAGCCAGCCGCTTCGATAGCCTTGATGATAGTTTCGAGCGCGTCTTCGGTGCCTTTGAGATTGGGAGCAAAGCCGCCCTCATCGCCGACAGCCGTAGAAAGTCCGCGACCTTTGAGAATCTTAGCGAGGTTATGGAAAACTTCTGCGCCCATGCGAATGGCTTCGCGAACAGTGGGAGCACCGACGGGACGAATCATGAATTCCTGGAAAGCAATCGGAGCGTCAGAGTGTGCGCCGCCGTTAATGATGTTCATCATCGGGACGGGCATTTTGTAGGTATTGCAACCGCCGATATAGCGATAAAGGGGCAGACCGACAGCTTGAGCACCAGCTTTAGCAGCGGCGAGCGAGACAGCCAAAATCGCATTTGCGCCGAGTTTGCTCTTGGTGGGCGTGCCGTCGAGTTCAATCATCTTG
>CAMJKR010000007.1 GCA_946406415.1 uncultured Selenomonadales bacterium
AGAGTATCATGTTATTTTTCAGAATCATAACGCGGGCTTGTGCCTGTGATATTTGGGGAAGGAGAATATAAAGGGCGGCGAGCGTATGTGCCGGAAAAACGACTTCAAGAACAATAAAAAAAGCCCTCTCCGCTAAGGAGAGGGTAAATTTTTTAATCGTATAAAATATTGCCGTCGAATTGCTTGCCGCCGATTTTGAGCTTGTCGGTAAACTGCCACATATAACCTTTAAAGTCGTCATAGCGTCCCCATTGAGCATTCCAGACGGCGCAACCTAAGCTCCGCCAGTCAATATAATCTTGAAGCCACGAATAGGACGCATAAACGCCGCAGTCCAAAGGCTTAATGGTATCAAGAAAAGCGCGGCAGATAGCAGTAACGTTGTGTTTGCTGAAATTAAAGCCGTGCCGAGCTTTGTAACCGTCAGCGTCTTCAATATCGAAGAAAACGGGCAGTTCAAGTAAAACGCCCGCCTCCGCGATAATACGTTTACAAAAGTCCGCCTCAATAATAGCGTCGGCGGGATTGAGCGCGTAGGAATAATGATAAGCACCGCATTTCAAGCCGACGGCGCGAGCAGAGTTAACGTTGCGTTGAAAAGTATCGTCGAAGCCGTTTTTGCCGTAACCAGTGCGACAAATGGCAAATTCAATGCCGGCGTCTTTTAGAGCGAGCCAGTCGACAACGCCATTATAAAAAGAAACGTCAACGCCTTTCATGTCAATCACTCCTTAACTGGGTGTAAAATTTTTAGTATGCAAAGCCATGCCGTCCAAAATGCAAAACTTCTCTATTGTGCCTGTCCACAAAACACCTCCTTGCGCGGTGTCGTCGCCGACACCAATAAAAGTGGCGTCGGTCGTTACACGCTCATATGTATGTGTATATACCGAACATAAAGTTCCGTTAAAGAAGAAAAATAACTTGCCAGTCGAATGCTGATAATCCATTTCAAAATGAAAGCGTGTTGTTAGTTCCGATGTAACGTATGGCTGTACCCAATGGTTTTCGTATGGTGAATGTGTTGTATATCTTACTTCGAACTGGTTATATCGGTCCTTATGACGAACAAGGCGTAGAAAACGGTTTGGTCCGTTAGAGCTACCAATACAAAATACCCCTGCCCAAGCTACGGCAGTCGGCTCCATTTTTGCCCAGCCGCAAACGGTAAAATCTCGCTCACCGAGCGTTAAGTCGTTAGCGATTAAGTATGACGAGCCGTCAAGCGTCAGTATGTCATTTTGCAGTATTGGATTTCCAACAGCAGTCCATATATCATCGTACATAGTGATAACTTTAGTTTTGGCGATAGTTAGGGCAGAATATCCGCTGTCAACTATATTGCCAGCAGTATCTAGTTCGACGACATTGCCAGCCGTAGCGTTGTCAACTTTGTCTACTTTAGTTGTATCAGAGATAACAAATAATCCGTTATTTTTGAGCGTGAGCAAATTGTTTGTGTCGCTTGAGATAGCCGCCTTAATAGAGTTGTCGGAAATAGCAATGCTGGGGTCGGCAGGGACGTACAAGTCAATCAAATCCTCAAGGTTGCAAAATCCCCAATCCTCATAAGGCGAATCTAAGCTGTCACCTTTGATGTGCAAGACGAGTACTGGCTTGCCATTAAGGTTGGGATTTATAGAATTAGGATAAGTGAGTGCACTCCAAGTAAAGTTCGGTACAAAGGTAGTGCCAATGCTCCGCAAGTAAATTTCTTCGGGCAAATTGAAATATTTGAGGACTTCCCCAGTCGGGCTAAGAAACGCCAAATTGCTACCGCTGTAAGAAATGTCAGCAAAAACTCTTTTGAGAACTTGCATATCACCTCCTTCCGTCACTAACTCAAAAGGGAGCACGCGAGCCTCCGCATAGCCGTCGATACAGCGCAAATAAATCGTTTGGTCGCTAAAAGAAACTTTTTGCAGGGGATAAATTAAAATGCCACTGTCGGGGGTATCGGAATTGGACATCTCAATAATCCCAACGTGGCTTGAGTTTTGGATAGTGCCTGTAGTTTCTGTAATTTGAGTAAATTCACCCGTGAGAGAATAAAGCATATGAATCACTCCTTTTTATTGTCTTCTTGAATGGCGCGTCCGATATAACCGACAAGTCCGGAGGCAATGGTAGTTTGGAGTTCGACGCCGTTACCAGACCAAATGCCCGCGAGGATAGAAATAATTAAAGCCGTCACCAAACCGATGACGGCGATTTTGTCTGCGCTCCATTTATTCAAACTGAATCCTCCTTTGGACAGTGCGGTAAATTTAAGAACTCGTTGTAAATACCAGTGACAGCCCCATTGCCGCCGAGTTCGTGATAAGCCTGATACATTTCGCTGATACTGTCGAGAGCGTAAAGCGGTGCATAACCTTTGTTAATATAATGGTTACATTCGCGAATAAGGGTTAACCGAGCAACTTCAATTTGGAGTTTATTACGGGCATTTTCTCTTTTTTCGCGCCGTTCTTCGATTTTTCGACAGGAATTAAGTTTCCAACCTGCCCAGGTGACGACGAGTGTTAAGATAGCATTTGCCGCCATTAAGCCTAGTTGAATGTAAGGTTCCAAAAAACTCGCCCCCTAAACATGGATTTAATCTAAAGATACTTCTTGAACACGATTTTGCCATTTTTTTATTTCTTTTAACGTTCGGAATTGCTGATTTAAATAATGTTCGTTAGAAATTTTATCGGTTAACATTTCCCATTTATCTTGACGCAAAAGAAAAATACCGTTCAAAAAATATGGTAAATTCAATTTTGTCTGTAAATTTTCCTCGTCTTTTGCAAAATACCGTCTGTTGTAGTTTACAGCCATTAGGTAACTACCTTTTACTTTACGGAAAATAATACTGGAGGAACGTTCAAATAACCCTGTGAAAATTTTTTTATTATCAGGCGAATATACAGTTCGTTTGGAGTAAAACCACCAAGAATTATTTTCGCTATTCTCTGCTTCTACTTCTTCAGTAAAATAGTAACCGTCTTGCAACAATAATTTTTGACTTGGATTAGGTTCTATGGTAACGACTTCAGAAAAACTAGGATCATCGCCGTATTGCCAGCTACTTTTATGTGTGTCGCCAGCATAAGTAGTTACTCCAGAATTAGTGATAGAGTAATGTTTATAAGTAAGAGCAGAACTTTCGCTAGAAATATCGCCGACATATCGTTCATGTATTTTTTGACAATCTAAAGTCATATATACTGCCCAATTATTTTTGTTTTCAATAAAAGTATGATTTACTTTGAAATGTACAGTCGTCAAGCTGTAAGTGCTTTCAATCCAAGGATTAACGGGGTTGCTTGTATCACCCTGCGGTAGCGGCGGAGCTGTTGGTTTTGGCGTAGCATTTTTTATTTCATTAATCAATTGTTCAAAGTCAGTGGTATCAACAATTTCGCCATTTTCCCAGATTTCCAAGTTAAACCCATTGATACGTATAATGGATAAGTTACCGCTTTTATCGACATTGGCGGCGATAACGCATTTCACATCACAAGAAGTTTCTGATTCGTTATTTTCTTCAACACAAACGGTTTTAGAAGGCAACACATAATCATTAACGAAATACGATTTAGCTCTCTCATTATTAACAAAAACTGGATGATAGTCTTCAAGTATATTGAATGAATATTCTTCATTTGGAGAGACGAGAGTTAATTTACCTTTATCAAAAGTGTAAAAGCCATTGGTCGTGACTATGGGGATTACTTCTTTACCAACGGAAATAATGACGGGCGGTTGCTGTGATTCTTGATAGTTGCCGTAAACACAGCGACCGTCCGTCCAAACGCGCTCACCGACGTGAACAGGCTTGTTGCCAATGCATTTCAGCCATTTGCCGCCGGCATAAACTTTTGTGCCGGAAACAGCCTCAGCTGTTACTCGATACATGATTTACGCTCCCACGATAATGGCTTTGCCGTTATTAGCTCGTTGAGCCCAGACTTTATTGCCCTCAAAAGTATTACAGTCGACGGCTTGTTTGTATGGAAAAGATTTTGCACCGCTAACGAACATTCCGCCCGAAATTACTCCGCGCATAGCTCTTGCCTCTTTGTTAACGCGATTATCAACGGCAGATTTAATTGACTTAGCAAGACTTTGAACACTCATAAACCTTCCCACCTTATCAGCTGTAATTTTTGAATTAACTTTCTCGGAGTAACAGTAATGTTGTTTGAGACTAGATAGTATTCCGCTTCGTCTAAACGGACACGCCCAGTAAAATCGACAATGTGAGTAATTTCGGGCACGCCATTAGTAATCCTTGAAATTAAATCGACAGTAACGGTTGTTTCAATACTTCCGTTAAGTGACTGCAAAGCGCGATTTAATTTCTTCTTGGTTTTAGAATCAACCGGAAAAGAGCTGTCTTCAATCATGGACAGTTGGTCGCTAGTTTCTTCTTCCGGTTGCTCCTCTTCATTATCTTCTTCTAAAAAAAGCGTGTTTTGAGCTTGGTCAACAGTAAATTGTGAAACGGCGTTGCCGGGCTTGCCTTGAGAAAGGTTTGCTCCTTGTAATATTCCATTTTGAAAAATAGTTTGAGCATAAAAACCATTTCCTGCGGGAGAATGCAAAATATCTCTTATTATTGATGATGTTGTTGATTCTCCGTCTATTGTTTCTGTATTTTTTGTTTGTTCCTTTTCATGAAATAAATAAACTTCTGTATTTTTACCTGCTTCCTTACTTGTCTTATAGCCATAAGATGTTGAAACTGATTGTGTAGTTTCATATGTTTGCAAAGTTTCCATATTTTGTTCTACTGTTCGGGATTCTGACGTTTTTGAAGAAATATAATGTTGCCCATCAATTAACGTAGTGTAACTATACTTTGTAGTAGCACTGTTTGTTAATCTAACAATTTCTTCAGCGTCGTTTACAAATAAACCCGTTGCTGAAGAAATGTGCTCCGTATCCAAAAGTCCGTTCTGATAAACAAGCTTTAATTCAGCTGAAGATTGATAGGGCGCAATTCCCGGCATTGAATAGCTAATCGTACCCGAAAAAATTTTTTTCTTATCGTCGTCATCATCGTCAACGCTATTAGCGGTATTGGGATTTTGGCAGAGCACACGCACCTTTTTTTTATGAATAGTCGGACGAGAATGCGGCAAATTGGTGATATCAAAAGTTGAATTTTTATTTTCTTTACCGCGCTGAATGCAATAAAATTTACCGCCACGAAGGAAAACGTTGATTTGCTGTTGAGGAACGCGGGAAGTCCAGCTAAAAAGATTACTTATTACGTCAGAATAAGTTATCGAGGCATCATTTTTAAGGTTAGTCGGAGTGAATCTATCCATGCGAACTTCTATATCATTTTTACTGAACCCCAGAGCTCTTGCAACAGCTCTTATAAATTGTATTGCCGACGGCGAATTTATTTCTTCTTCCTCGCTATCATCATCGTCGTCGTCGCCGCCGATTACTATAGAAATGCCGCCTTCTTCTCCGCCGCTTTCTTCTTCATCTTCTGAATCCGACTTTTCGTCTTCCGTTCCTGCGGCCGCTATTATGTCTTTTAAGTCAAACCAAGTATAAAGTAAATCTTCTTGTTTATATTTCGCTTTGACTGTCATAATGCGGTCAGTTTGAGTTGTTTCCTCGACTATGCAATTAAACGTATAATCTAAAAAAGTTGCTTGAATAGCTTCGCCAACCCCCGGCATACTGTTGTGAATTGGCGACTTCGTAATATCAAATGTTAATTCGTCGGAAAGCGTTCTTTCATTCAACGAAATATTTATACTTGTTGCGCCGTAGCTGTCTAAAGTGCTTGCAATGTTCCCGATATAACTTTGAGGCTCGTCGCCTAAAAGCCTTTTAGTCGACTTATTTAAAAGACGTTGCGTAGGGTGCACGATATGTTTCATTATATGCGGGACTTGAATCACGGTACGAGCAAGAGTTTTCTCCGAGCGTGTAACACGTCTAAAAGTATCAGCGCGAACAAAATCAAGGAGACTGCGCCGCAAGTCAACGTTAACTTTTTCTGTCGTCGTCATTTGCAAGAAAATATCTGCAACTGTCTTTTCATGAATCGCAACAGTTCTTTTAGTATCAGCAGAAATTTCTTCCAAAATGCCGAGCTTAAGCAAAGTATCAGCAATAATGGTTTCAGAATCAGTGACCTTGCGATAAGTTCTTGCTGAGGCAGGAGAACCGTCGCCGATTTTTAAGTAAGTGTCAGCGGAAATTTTTTCAGAAATGCCCACTTGCCGACAAGTATCGACGGGGGCGGTCGTTGTAACGTTAACTTTTCTTAATAAATCGTTGTGAACTGTGATTAAACCAATTTTGCGGGAAGTATCAGCGATAATTTTTTCCGTATCTTTGACTTCGCGATAAGTATCAGCAAGAACATTATCAGCTTGAACGACGCGGCGGAAAGTATCAGCAGAAAATATTTCCTCAACGAAAATTTTTCTTTTGGTATCAGCAGAAAATATTTCCGTATCTACTACCTTTCTCAAAAGGTCGGCAGAATTATCTTCGCTCTGTGTAACTTTTCGTGACAAATCTGCAGGTGTCGTTTCAGAATTAGCAACTTTCCTCAATAAGTCGGCATTAGTCTTTTCTGGTTCAGGAATATAGGTTGCATAAATTTGTGGCTTAAGATAGATTTTTCCCGTCGGTATCCACGAGATATAAATTTCGGGCTTAATAGCGCAATCGTAACTTACAATATTTTCATTTAAATCAATCTCAACGTTTGAAATAATAACATTAGAGAAAAAAGTGCCAGAACCGTCGCTTTGCAGATAAATATCGGCAAAATCTTGTCCGTGATTAACGTCGCCGGTGTAAGTGTAAATTTTAGAGCCGCTAACCCAAGCTTCAATAATGCCGTCGGAGGAGCCGCTTAACATGTGCAAAAGAATAGTCTGCAATTGATTTGTTATGCAAAGGTTACTGAAATCCTTTTGAAAACTTCCGCCGTGCGTAAAATAGGAAAGTGTACCATTCGTTTGAGACGCAATACCGGTGTCGCCATTTGTCCCGCCGTTATAAGCACGCCAACGTTGTGAGCCGTTAAAATAGACGTCAAACTTAATCCAAATTTCGTTTGTCGCAGGCAAGTCGAAACACTTAGCGCGTTGTGTCTGATAAAATGCTTTACCAGTTTTAGACTGAGTGTTGGGCAAGTTTGTTAAAGTCGTGCCACTAGTCGAGAGCAAATTAGCAGAGCCGGCATTTTCATAACGCCAAGTTGTAGCGTCAATGTAAGATAATCCTGCCAAATTAATCACGCTCCAACTTTCCAACCAAATTGCATATTTTGCAGGTCAGCTATCGTGGTATTGTTGAGGCTCCAACCTTCCATCACGCTTGATAAGCTATCGTTTGATAATGCGCAAGCTCCATGCTCAGTAATTACATTGCTCGCCTTCGACAAGCCTGTTAAAGTAGTTATTCCTTCGCCAGTCTTATAAGCAGGATTACCGACAACGGCAATTCCCGTAATTGAGGAATTTGCCCCATAAGCTGTAATTAAGTCGGCAACATTAGGCGTTTGCAATAAAGTTTGGGCAGCGGCGTTAGCTATATAAATTCCGTCGTTTCCTGCAGTCATGTCAGATTGAGTGCTACTTATTGGCAGAGCTAAAATTTTTTCCTTAGGCGAAATGGCATCGTTTGAAACAATTAATTCGGAGATAAATGTAGTAGCACCATAAGTAGTCGGAAATTGTATAAAAAAAGCTTTCTCATCGCTAAAATCGTATTGATAGTTATCATTAGTAAATTGTGCGGTATAAGTTGTCCCGTTTATGGAGAGTTCGCCAAAGGAACTTGCCGCGTCCTCGCCACGGTGTATGTGGAATTGAATTGTATTTAACGATTTAGTTTTTAGTCCCGAATTTGTAGTAAGAATGCCTCCGCCTGTGACGTCATAATTTTTTCCTGCTAATAAATTTACAGTATCGTTATTTATACGCACACCAAAACAACTTGAGTATATATGAGTTTGGGAAGATGCTCCATTTGTACTTTTCGCACCTAAATAAAAATATTGTGGTTTATTATATCCTACATACATATTAAATTTAGCGTAAATATCGGTAGTAAAAGCCTGTGCAAGCGGGATTCGATTATCAGCCTGTAATGAAGTGGCAGATTTCGAGAAAGAAATCCCGTTATTCGGATTGTAGGTAAAATTATTTTCAACTGTCGACACAGCTGAATCATTAAACAAAGCTCCATTACCGGGGTTGATATATCGGAATGCCATTTCAATCACCTACGCCGCCGCCACAACGAGCCCTTCAGCAACTAAATCAACCGTCCTATCGTTTTGCGGGTTTTCGCCAACGGTTGACGACGCCTTTACCCAGAAAACAGTATTAGTTGCCGCCACGCCGGAAAGGATTAAAGTCGCTCCCCATTGAGCCATAGTCAGAGCCGTTGCCGCGTCTGCATAGCTGTTATCAGCGGCAACTTGCCATTTCGCGGCGTTCGTTCCCTCAAAGTAAATTGTCGTATCGCCCTCAATCAAATATCCAGTATCACAACGGACAGCGCATTTTACAGCTTTAGTTTCAGCTTGATTCGCGTCTAAAGTCACGGCAAGCGGCAAAGTATCAGTACCGCTTGAAATTTCTGTACCGTCAGTACCGTTTGCTGTAGGATTATTCATGTACAATCTTAAATGTCTTGCCATTTTAAAAATCTCCTCTTATATCTTCCCAGAACTCAAGTTCTGCCCAAAAATAACAAGCCTCGAAACGGTCAATGTAACCGTATTTTTTTATGACGACGCGCTTATTTTCAAGTTCACGCCCGCTAACGTCACGAACAGTAACTGGTTGTCTGTCATACCAGTAGCCGGAAACTATACTTGCGGCATCGGCGGATAATGTCACTTTGCAAGAATAAGTATCGCCCGCGTCGTTTCGTCCAAAGTCTTGAATTACCGTGCCGCCGATTGTATCAATGCGCGTTTGTCTGTCGTCGGGAATGACGCTCCAATCCTCTGTGCGGAGCGTTTCGACTTCACCAATTTTAATATGAATTAGAATCGCCCCCTATCGCGCTGATAATTCGGGGTTCGAGTATGTCAGCAACCTTTTCTGCCAATTCTTGAATATGGTCATAATCCCAAGCGTGAGCCTCGTCGATTTGTACAGTCGTATTCACTTCAACCGGAACTTTTTCTGTAGCCGAATTTTCATTTGGCAAGGAAAAATTCTGAATTGCCGCGCTTAAATCACTAAGTTTTACTGTGACTTCATCGACGCCCATGCACATACTAGAAATTTGTTGAGCAAAATTTTCTCCGCTTACATTAATAGCGGAGAATTGCTGAGCTAAATTCTGTATTTCCGGCTCCATGCTTGAAAAAATATTTTCCACACCCTCAAGTTGCGGCATTTCAAGCCCAGAAAGACTTTCTGTCACACCTTGTACAGCCACTGGTAATTCGCCAAAAGTCTCTGCCGCGCTTTGCACGTTAGGCGCGATTTCCGAAAAGCTATCAGATACGCCCTGAACAGATTGAAGAATTTCCTGATAATTTTCTGGTACTTGTATTGTCGGCAGTTCGCCATTTTTTATATGGGTTTCTTGCCGTGAAAGACGCCCGTCTTCATCGTAAGAATATCTATCATCACGTCTAGTATAACGGTCTCCATCGGGCGATAATCGCATAGTATGCCTTTCGTCGAAGTCGTTCTTGCCGTATTCAAATTTAATATCAGGAAGGATTTCGCTCATACCTTTTTTAATGCCGTCGACGATTGCATAATTTTGTTTATCGTGTTCAGCATTAATTTGACTTGAAAAATCGCGCCAATTTTGCATTTGTTGAGCATGCTCGGCTCGGTCATATTTGGTCATTAAATTTGGCAACATTGATTTTTCGGCAACTTGATTCGCTTTTTGAAAATCGGCGAGTTGTTCTGGCGTAATGTAAAGATATTTAGGATTAACGCCCTGTGCGGCAAGTTGTTCAGCTTTATAAGCCCGCAAACCAGCATAACCGCCTTTTTGATAAACATCGTATTCTTCCGCCTTTTGTCGCAAAGTAGCCATTGCCGCGTTCCTTTGAGCGTCTGCTTTAGCTTGCTCTGCCCATTGAGTTGCTTTAACTTCATCATTGCATTTATCAATCCATGCTTGTTTTTCTTTTTCAATCTGGTTTAACCGTTGCTCCAATGAAGTTTGATATAATTTAGTTACGGCATTTGTTAAATCTTTTTGAACATTTTTTACATAGTCACTAAGTTCCTTTTGAGCTAACGCTTCAGCTTCTGCCTTTTCCATGCCGGCTTGAATCCACGCTTGTCGTTCCTTTTCGATATTATCAAGTTTATTCTGCAGAGCGGTTTTATCCGCCGCCTCAACGCTATCGCGAATTTCTTTAAGTTTATCAGCGTGTTCCTGTTCTATCTGCGCTAACTTCGCCGAGCCGAGTTTCTCTATAGCTTCGCGCTTTTCTGCTGTCATTTCAGCTTGATTCAACATATCTTGTTGTTGTTGAAGTAAATCAAGCTTTTTATTCTCATAATCCGTGTGACTTAGCTTATATTGAATATCTGACGCCTCTTGTAAAATTTTCTTGAGTGATTCAGCTCCTTTAAGCAAGTCAGGATTTTTTTCAACTTTTAATCTATCAGCCGCGACGGAACTCAAATCAGCGACCGACGTTAACTGTTTTTCTAACTCTTTTTTCAGTTCCTCGTTCTTGCGTTCAAGTTCTTTTCGCCTATCTTCAATAGCTTTGAGCATCGGTTCGTAATAAGCGTAAGTACGTTGATACAAGTCTCGATTAGCTTCAACCATTTTCAATTCTCTGTCGAGACCTTGACGAAGTAAGTCTTTTTTCATCAAACTTTCTACATCTTTTACATCTTCATCATCGAGAAAAATTTCAACGGTTGATTTTTTCTTTTCCGTAGTAAATTCGTGCATGCTTTTGACGACAGAACCAACTACAGTCGCCGCGCCCTCTGCTAAGCCTTCAATGAATTTAAATACTTCTGCGGCAGTTAAGCCAAAATCCTTGATTATTTCCTTGTTATCGGCAATGACTTGCGTCAACTTGCCCATACGTTCAGTAAGGAGCGGAACAATTTCATTAGCAACGGGCAATAATGCGCTTGAAAATGCCGCGTTCATATAACCCGCTTGCAAATTCATTGCATTGATATTGCCCTGAACTTCATGAGCAAATTTCGGGTCGAGCAGTCCATTTTTAACTAATCCTGCCGCTTGTTTATAAACGTCCTCTGCGTCTTCGATTGCGGTTATAGCGTCGGCAGAGGCATTTCGCATTGTGGCAAGGATAAATGCCATGCCATTTCCTTCTGCCTGTGCTTTTTTCAAGGCACGACTTAAAGTCAGCGTCATTGCATTTAAATCTTTCAAATGCCCGCTAGCGTCAAAAGCACTCTCGCCGTAACGTTTTAACCACTGCTCTGCCTTACTGGTATCACCACCGCGAATTATCTGTTGTTGAGTTCGTTTTATTGTCGAGGCTAAGTCATTAACTTCAACGCCGGCAGTTTTGCACATTGCTGTAAATTTGCCAGTATCAGCAACGGACATCTGAAAACCCCGACTCATGACATAGACTGAATCACCTGCCGACGCCGCCGCTTTCGACATATCTACCAGCGAATTTTCTACGCCTTTTAAAACAACCGGCATTGCCGCAAATGCCGCAACTGCTCTACCGACGGGGTGCGGAATGCTACCGATAACACTTAACGACGACGTAATTGCACTGTCCGCCGACGCCGTTGCGCCCTTTAAGTTATTAAACGCTGTCGAAATTTCGTTGAGCTTGCCAACTACGTCGCCCTTGATATTTAGATAACCGCTGAGCAAATTATTATTTTTAGGCGGTTGAATTTTATTCAGCTCGTTAATTTTTGCCTTAAGTTTATCTATCGCTTGAATTTGTTTCTGAATTTCAGTTTGCAGATTAATAGTCTTAACGTTGCCAAGTCCGTTCGCGCTGATGGACGTCGCAAGTAATTTTTTCATCTCGACAAGTTTTTGATTCTGCAAGGTAAGTTCTTGATTCAAGTTATGGACGTGAGCTTTTGCCTTATCAAATTCGCTTGCCATTGGATTAAGGCGCGATAAATCTATATCCGTTTTTACTTTTATGTGCTCCAATTTCGCATTGAGTAAAGATATCTTTTCGTGAATTTGACTTTCCACTTGCCGAAAGTTATCAGCGCGAATTTGCAGGTCAACCTTTGTATTCTGCAATTCTTTCAGCTTGTTTTCGAGTTTTTGAATTTCTTGTATCTGCTGCAGGACATTAGTTTTAAAAGTAAGTGTCTGGGCACTGTCGCCGCCGTTTAGCTTTGCTGAACGATACATTGTTTCTTGCAACTGAACTAACTTTTGTCTCTGCAATTCAATTTCTTTCGTTACTGCCGCGATATGTATCTTTTGGGCGTCAAAGGCGGCGTTCGCGCCCTGCAACTTCGACACGTCCAATTCAGCTTGAATTTTCACATGCTGAATTTTCGAGTTCAGCTGGGCAATGCTATCTTGCAACTTAGTCGTATTGATTAAGACTTGTTGCGCGGATAAACTTTTCAGCTGAGCCTCAAGCCGTGCGACTGCAAGGCGTTCGCGCTCCATTGACGTTTCAAGCTTTTTGGCGACAACTTCATTGGCATCCTTGCTACTTGCATAATCTTGATAAGCTTTTGTAGCAAGAGTTAATTTATCGCGTTGCATTTCGAGGAGCTGAGTTATAGCGCGTTCCTGTATTTCAAGGATTTTATTCTTATCGGTTAAGGCGTCTAAACCTGCCGTATCAGTCTCCATGCGAAGTTTAACTATATTCTGCTGACGATTTAAAGCCGCAATGCCCTGCTTAACAGTTTGCTCCGCCGCAAGAAAATCGCTCTGCAGTTGATTGAGCGTCAAGCCGATGCGCACGCTCACGCCGCCCGCTTGTTTTTCTGCCAATTAACTCACCTCCCGCCGTCAAATAAAATCTTCAAGACGACGTTTCCTTTTGTTCTTTTTCTGTCCTTTATTTCTTTTTTCCTCAAAAGCCGCCTCAATTTTGCTGTCGACGACTTCTAAGTCGAAAAGCACTGCCAACGGCATTTCTTCTATCTCTTCAAACGACAAATGATAATCACTCAACCATTTGCGCAAATGATAAACGTATTGTTCATAAGCGGACAAAGACAGGCTTACTGTTCCTTGTCCTCGTTGAAGTTTTTTGATATTTCGGCGGTCTTAAGCCACGTAAAGGCATAAACTGCCCTGCGCGTTGCCAGCGACGCCGGCAAAATATCTTCAATCCGCATACCCAATACATCTTCTTTTGTTACACCGGGGTAAAATTTCGAGACAACCTCTGCATGACGTTCAATAAAGTCGACGTCGCCAATTTGCGGTTGATTGTTATCGAACTCCGAAGCTATTCTGTAAGCACGCCCCGTAAGCTCTGCCATTTCATATTCTACGTCGTTAATTGTAATTGTCGGTTTTTCCATGATTTATTTCTCCTTAACAATAACACTGATAATCGAATCAAAATTATAAATTCCAACCCAATCATTTCCATTTTTTACAATAAAAGCTTTGCCGACATAAGCGTAATCGCTCCACTCGGCTTGTTCCCAAACTACGCGATGACCGTTTTTTAAAACGATAACAATAACTTTTTCCATGATTTATTCCTCCAAATTAATTCCTTCAATATATGCACGAAAAGCAAGAATAGCCATGTAATTAATCATATGATTCAACTGCGCCTGTGCAATTACATTAAGCGAACTAACGAAAACTCCACTATCAATTACTTTAAGCAATTTATTCGCCCGGATTTTCAGCTGAAAATACTCCGCCTTAAGCCGTTCTTTGTAATCGTTACTCGTCATCAGCGGGATTGTTTCTTCAAGCGTCATGATTCATTTCCTCCCAAACAGAAAAGCCGCCCATGCGGACGGCTCTCTGCCGAAAAAATTTAGATAGACAAATCAGCTTCGCTGAAAGAACTGGGTATAAAAGCATACCTGCCGT
Organism: uncultured Selenomonadales bacterium; assembly: GCA_946406415.1. GTDB lineage: Bacteria > Bacillota > Negativicutes > Selenomonadales > Selenomonadaceae > Quinella. The sequence goes on from CAMJKR010000007.1 coordinate 14,014, forward strand.
TAAAGCCGTTAATCGCACAGAAGACAAGCTTTTTCTCCGGCGTCGCAGTTACGGTTTCCTCTTGAGCGAAAAACCAATAATTAACGCCCTTGCTAACTTGTCTGCCGAGAAACTTTATCGGCTTAATTTTCGAGCCTGTCCAGCCGCTTTCTGCCCCCGACCAAGCAGTTGCCACGTCTTGCGGCATTGTGTCCAATCCTTTAAAATCCTCAAATTCGATTCCGCCAAAAACCATTTTTATCTACCTCCAAAAAAAATTGCTATTCCACACTGTCATACCAAGCACTGGTTACGGATGTATTGGTAGCCGACGAATCAATTATGTATTTATATTTACCGTCATATTTTCTGGGCATAAACGTTGCATTTAACGTAAAAGTCCGGAATTCAGTATTTTCATTTTTCGTCTCGCCCTCTAAGCCCGGTTCGGAAAATTGACCTTTGAGCAATTTAAAATAACGCTTAGTCTCACCGTCGCCCATTAAAAATTCACCCATAATGCTGAAATAAGGCGCAGAATCATCAGCTGTGTAAGTAATCTTACCATTAGTGTCGACGCTATGACCGCCCAATGCCGCATAAACACTCGCAGGTAAATCCGCTACAACCAGTTCAACCGCACCCTCTTGTAAAACCTGTGCCGTCTCCCAAAGGCGATTATCCGCATAAAGTTTAGCAACTTCTACTTGCGCATCTTCATTGATGGATACTGCGCCCGGCAAGGCTTTAACTTCGCCATAAGTTACGCCAGTCGAATCATCTTTCGTCAACTCAGCGTAATGAAGATTTTCAAAACCGATTAATGACATTAACTTTTCACCCCTTTTACAAAATCAAATATCCGCATAATTTTTCCCTCGTCCAAAAACGGGATTGTCTGCCGACGAACGAACCCTAACGACTGCATTATTTCTTTGATTAATATGCAAGCCATTACAAAATTGCGCTCGTCGACGCTAAATCTTCTCTGCGCGGCTATAACGTGTATTCTAATCGTGACGCGGTGCGCCACCTCCCGATTATCGCCATGTATCGCCGGAACGTCGGAAATCGGCGAGTAAACGATTATCGGATAGCGCGTTGGGTCTGCCGACGGTGCCACGTAATGATATATTCCATTTACGCCATTTGGCAGAACTGCCAATAAATCTGCGTTGCTGATTAGCGCGGTTCGCACTTCCTCTTCAAGTTCAAAAGTCTCCATGTCAACCGCTCCTTGTCACACGGTCTATAGCCGCGTCAATTTTGTCTCTAACTGTGTTAGCATGCGCATCGAGGGCAGGATATAAAAACGGCTTATTTATTTTCGGGCTAAACTCAACAACAGGTCCGTAATAAAATCTGCCGCTTTCAGCTTTTCTACTTTCAACGGACGCATTTGCCATAATTCTGTAGACTGAGCCGTCTTTATTCGAGATTGCCTTGATTGAATCACGGAGCCGACCGGTTTTTACCGGACAGCGGCTTTTTGCGTCGGCAACTATTTCGTCGACGCCTTCTTTCAATGCCTCTTTTGCCGCCTTTACAACGTGTTCGCCCATTTCGCGCAATTCAGCTAAAGCTTTTGCCTCGCTAAGTCGCCTGTCACTTTCCCACCCTCGAACAAAACCAGTATCACGATAATGGTTACGGCGACTGCTCATCTTCAATCACCTCCTCACAATCAAAAACCGTGAAGATTCTCCTGCTCTCCGCGTCAAAAGGCGGAGACAACAGTTTTAGGCGTCGTCCCCGCCAAATAATTTCGTCGTCGGGCTTTATATCTTCGCGGTATCTTATCGTTACACGATAGCTAACTTTATTTGAGCGTTCCGGCTGCACATCGCTAATTCGCGCTGTTATCGGCAAAATCTTCGCCCAAACTTTACAACGCTCAAATTCTACCGAATTTAGAATATCGCCGCGTTCGTTGCGTTTTGTAACGTAATTGCGCACGCTAATTCTTTCTGACAAGTCATCAACGCTTGTATTCGCAATAAATCCGCCGACCGTTTTCATGACGAATCCTCCGCCACAAAGTACTGGAGCTGATTTACCATTGAGCGAATCACAAACGCAAAATTATTGCGCGAATCATTGCGCCCATCACGATTGTTGAATTGCTCGCTGACTATTACCATTTTGAGTAAATCCGCTTGCGCCTGAAACTTTTCATTCGTCTCGTAATAATCAGCATAATTCGTTATCGCATTACTCAAATAAATTTCTGCCGCATTGAGAAAACTTTCGAGTAAATCATCTTCCTCATTGCCGTCGACGCGCAGATATTTTTTTACGTCTGCAACTGTAACTGCCATGACTTAACCTCAACTAACTGTTACTTTATATGCTTTCATTGCGGCTGTATCGTCAAGTGCCGTGCCAAATCTACAAATTGCCCTAATCGCCGTGCCGTTTTTGCCCCACAAATATTCGGTGCTCACCGAAAGTTCAATTCCTTGTCTCTCAAAGAAAATAAGATAATCAGCAAGGTTGCCAACAAAGAACGGCGCAGTTGTCGTACCACTAGCCGTTGTATTCGGCAATATTCCATTCGGGATAACAACGACGGGTTTACCCTTATAGCGATATATATCCGGTGCTGTAACATCCGGCTGTAATAGCGGGCGTTGTTGACCGTCAACCAAATTCGACAACCACAAAAAGCCGTCCTGATTAGTTATTATCTTGGCATTTGCGAGGTAAACTGGGTCTAAATCCTTCACCAGAGCTTTATTCAGACCTTTAAAATCGCTAATTGCCGTCGCCGTCAACGCATTCAACTTCGTCAATATCAACGAATTTTCGGTATTAACGGCTTTTCGGGCAAGTCGCTGACCGATTATCGACATGATATTTACGTTTACATCTGCAATCAGCTGATTCGATATCGGAATAATATCGCCATAATCGGCAATTTCATAGGTTGCTTGCCCAAAGTTGAAGTCGCTTTCGTTTATCGCCGTCAACTCGTCAAACGCCGTAAGTAAACCATTTTCCTCGCCGAGCGTTGGCCATTTTCCGCTTGTCGAATTCGCGTGCACCACGTGGCAATAACTCTTAAGCGACGCATAAGCTTTGCGGAACTCGCGAATTTGCGTCATTTGCTCCTCTGGCACCAGATAGCCGCCCTTTGTTGCTGTGCTTTCTATTAAGCCCGGACTGCCCGGCTGACCTTCTTCATTGCTCACATTATAATATGCTTGACGTTCCTCATCAGTCAACCGCCCAAATTTGTTAAACAACAGCTTATTAAAAGCGCGATTACGAAGCGTAGCATTGTCAGCACCAGTCGGTTTTTTTAAGGGCTTAGCACTTGCGAAAAATTCATCATCTTCTGTTTTCTCCAGCGTCAACTGCACGTCCAATTTGTCTTTGAGTTTCAAAATTTCCTGCGCGGCAACTTTTGCCTCGGCGATTTTGCCCTCATTACGATACTTTTCCGTCTCGGCTACTTTCGCGGTAATTTCTTGTTTGATTGCATCTGATTTCAACATCTCATATAACTCCTTTCGCTAAGGCAAGGGCAATTTCTACCTCTGCCAAGTCATCATCAACCGACATTTTCTTTTCGGGCAAAAAATTAAGCGACGGCGGGATTTTCTTTGCGCCTATCGCTTTTAATTTGTCTATGCTACCGATACAATTCAGGGTAGGGGTTGCCTCTAGCAGTTCAACATCAAATACTTCTGCCGCCGCTGAGCCTGTAAACCACGTTTCCGCCTCTGTCATTTCGTGAATTTCTTCAGCGGTAATTTTTTCTAAAGCTCTTTTGCAATACACCGTTTCCAAACCTTCTTGCAGAGTGTCAAGAATTTCAGCAACCTTGCGCATTTCGTTCGCGTCGCCAACCGTCGCGCTCCACGGTTTGTGAATCATCAGATAAGAATTTTCATGTATCTTGCATTTATCTGCCGCGAAAAATATTTGCGTCGCTATTGAGCAACAATATCCGTCGACGATTGCCGTTGTCTTGCCGTCATGACGCTCTATCATATGCGCCATTGCCAAGCCCGCCGGAATTAAACCACCGTCCGAATTTATGTAGATATTCAAATCCTTGCCCTTCAAGCCGTCGAGTTGCCGCTTTAAGTCTGCCGGAAATTGATAACCTTCCGTACTTTCATACCAATACTTTATCCAATTTGCCTCGTCGTCGCCAACTATCGCACCGTAAATATACAAATCTGCGCTACCGTCAGCTTGATTCATTATTTTCAGCAACGTTATCACCTCCTCTTTGCTCATAAGCGGCACCAGCGCGGTCAATCGGCACCATGTTGCCATTCACGAGATATTTGTCGCCGTCTTTTACTGGCGGCATATCTAGCCAGCGTCTAGCGTCATTGGGTGAATATACGCCAGAACTTACGAATGTTTGTATTATCTCCGCTTGTTGCTGTACGTCGCCGCGCAATAGTACCGACACATTAAATTTAAAATTCAAGCCTGCTGATACTTCTTTTGGCGTCAACAACTTGCGATTTAATTCCTGTTCATAGCTACTTAAAATGTATAACAATGTCGACGTGTAGAATTGCAAATTTTGCATTGCCGCGTTTGCATATGAGCTTTTCTCCAAATCGTTCAGATAAAATGACGGGATTCCGAACGCCGCCGCTACCTGCAATGCTGAATATTTTTTCAACTCGTAAAATTGACTGTCCGCTAACGTCAAATCTAATTTCTGCAAGTCAAAGCCCATCGGCAACGTTATCATACGTCGATTGTTATCTCGTGCTTGCCTTTCAATTTCGTTAAGCAATAAATCTTGACTTTCACGCTTTAAATCGCCCGTGAATTTCACAACTGCATTAGCTATCAGCCCGTGTTGGTGTAAGTCGGCGAGGAATTTGGAGCTTGCCTTTACTCCGCTAAACGACGTCGCAAGTATTTCACGCACTGATTTTCCTGCTAAGCAGTTATCCTCTGTCACCCACGATTTAAAATGCAAAATTTCTTCTGGCTTAAACCAATAACTTTTGCCTGTACAATCATCAGTATAAAAATATCTATAGGAGCGTGAATCAAATTCCTTGCCTTCCTCTACCCATATTTGCACTCGGCGACAATCTAGCGGAATTATTTTTTCTATATTACCGCGCTTATCACGGTACAAATACGCATAAGCGTTCCCATAATGATTCCGGCAATATTCAAGATATGTAAATAATTGCGTTGGTGTCTGAATTCCATTTGGCGATACCTGCAGCAGATAACTTGTATAGTGATTCGTGATTCGTCTTTTATCTGCGTCCATTAGGTACACCGGCATTTTACCTACACTTTCTGAAAGCGTCTTTAGGCAGGTGAAATATGTTATCTCCCCTAAATCCGATATTTCGCTATACGCCTTGCCGCTAAAAAGCTCCATGATCGTCGACATGCTGATTTTCGGCTCCGCCTCATTCCATGCCCGTCGCATTGCCGTTACTTTATTTTTCACCAGCTTTAGCAAACCCATTTTCTCACCTCCTTACAAAAAATTTTTTCTATCAAAAAAGCGATTGTTGCTGACACGCCGCCGCCAATCGCTTTTTACTTATCTCGAAATATTTTTCTTCAATCTCGAAACCAATAAACCTTCGCCCGTTCCTCACTGCCGCTAAACCAGTTGTGCCTGAGCCCATCGTCGCATCTAAAATTATTTCATACTCATTCGTATAAGTCCTAACTAAAAATTCCATTAACGCCAGCGGCTTTTGCGTCGGGTGATAGCGCGGCTCTGTCTTACTTGAACTATTTATTGATTTTATTTCCAAAACGTCTCTTGGATAGTAATGATTGCCGTCGTTTACTGTCTTTGACGCCCTGCGCCTTTTATAAACATTTCCGCCTGAAAATTCTTCTTGTCGCCTAATATATGCCTTGCCCGCCCTAAATTGCGGATTATATGTCGGTAAGCGTCGGTAGAAGATGAGTATATTCTCATGTGCCCTAAGTGGCATTTTATTTGCATTTAAGAAACCGACCGCCGTTGACTTATGCCAAACGTATTCATATCTGAACATTTTCCTATTCGCATTGATTAAATCCACCGCAAACGGCAACTGACTAAACAATACTATCGCCGCATTTTGTTTCGTCACTCGATTAAATTCTAACCACATTTCTTCCATCGGCAATCTTATATCCCAAGCGCAGTCGGTGACCTTCCCATATGGCGGGTCGCAGATTATACAATCTATCGTGCCGTCTGCTATTCTTTTCATGCCCGTTATACAATCCTCGTTGTAAATCTCATAATCCATTTTTCTCACCACCCGTCAAAAAAGCCGCTCCTTTTACCGGAACGGCTACTTTTTTATAAATCATTCTCGTCCATAAATTTTCGCAACGCCTCACGCAATGCTCGCGCTTTTTTTACCTCGTCTAAACCAACTTCATTAGGTTTTGGAGTATCACGAAGCCCTAATAAATAATCTGCTGATACATCAAATGCACAAGCAATTTTTACTATCACTTTTGCACTCGGCACCGAGCTACCATATTCGTAAGTTTGATATGACTGATACGGAACTCCAATTTTCTCCGCTAATTGCCGCTGACTTAACTTTTGTTCTTGCCTAAACCTTTTCAACGATTCGCTAATTTCCATTGAACTCACCTCTTCGCTTTTAATCTAACACATATGACCAAAAATTTCAAGCGAAAAGCAAATTTTATCCTAATTTTTTTTGTGGAAAGGCTTGACATTGACTAACTTATTTGGTAATATACGCACAACGAAACCAAATAAATCAGTCAAAGACAAGAAAACCCGAAAGGCGAAAACGTCTAAGGGCGAAGGGTAAAACAGAAAGAAATTTTAGGAGGAAACCAAAATGACAATCGAAACCAAAACCGCGAAAAGCTACAAAGAGGCAATGGAGCTTTTGAAAGAATTCCACGCAATCCGCCCCGACTGCTACTTCGTTTATCACTCTGAAAACTACAGCGACAACTACAAAACTACGAACCGTTTCTTCGACGGCATGGACAAAAACGGCGAAAGCCTCTGCTTTGCGATGATTGAATTCGTCAAAGACGGCAAGCTCGATACTGTTCGCGTCATCAACACCTACCGCCAAACCGCTATCGATATCAAAATCGAAGTTTCCGCCGAAAATCAAACCGCCAAATTCGAGGTAGGCAAAACCTACTGGACCGACGG
>CAMJKR010000008.1 GCA_946406415.1 uncultured Selenomonadales bacterium
TGGAAACGCTAGCAAAAATTCTTCCTGCTTAAAAAGCCGCTTTAGAAGTGGCGGAACAGCTGGCGCGACTAACCTGCGAAAATTTTTCGACTCGATGCCGCGTTTGAGTGTTTGAAAAATTTTTCATCTGTCGTTGAATGCGGCAGATTTTTTTTGCGCACTGTGATATAATCGACAAAATTTTTGGGGAGGTGCGGGTCATGAAAAATTTCTTAGCAGTGTTGATGATTAGTTTGCTGATTGCCTCGACGGGCAATGCTGAAATAAAAACTTATGAGGGCGTCGGAGAATATTTGATGAGCGACTTTGAAACTTTCGACGTGGCACAACAGCGGGCTAAGCAACGCGCCGAGCAAAGTGCTTGCGAACAGGCAGGCGTTTACGTTGAAAGCCGCACTGAAGTTGTCGGCGCACAAGTTGCTAAAGATGAAATTTTAACTATGACGAGCGGCATTTTAAAAATCGTCGACGTGAAATTTAAGCGCGAAATTGTTGACGATAATACGACGCGAATTCGTGCGACCGTCAAAGCAAATATCGACAGCGACGACATTAACAAATGGCTCGCTAAAGATAATGGAAAGCGTGCGTCCCTCGTTGAGCAAAATGAACAACTTCGCCGCGCCAATGCCGAACAGGATAAACAAATAACCGCACTCAAGCAACAACTTGCCAACGTTAAAACCCAACAAGACAGCAACCATATTACTCAAAAATTCGTCGCCGAAGATAACATCTTCCTTTCCAACAAAAAATACGAGTTGGCTCTTACCTTCTTGAAAAAAGGCGATTATCGTAACGCTGAAGTTTTTTTTGGCGACGCCATTGAACTCAATCCAAATAACGCACTTGCTTACGGGGCGCGCGGCACAATGAATTACAACATTAAGGATTACAGAAAAGCCATTGCCGATTTCAACCGCGCCGCTCAACTCGACCCGAATTGGATTCAAATGTATTTGCTTATCGGCTATTCCTATTACAGTTTGAACAATTACCCTATGGCTATTGCCAATTTAAGCAAGGTTATTCATATGGCGGCAAATTTTTCTTTTGATAAAAAATACGTCTTAACGGGAAATCAGCTAATCGCGACGGCTCATTACTATCGCGGAGTTATTTATCAGGCAATCGGCGACCATGAACGGGCGCAAGCTGATTTTAACAGGGCGCGTCGATTCGGTTACAACGGCTGAAAAAATTTTAAAAAGAGGAGCGCGTTAATTGCAAGTACTTTACAACCTCGCGGCGATACTCGTCGTGATTCTAATTATTCCGGTGTTCATGATTCGTTCGATACGTGAGCGCGGATTTGTCGAGCGAATCAAGCAAAGTTTCGGATTTTTCCCGAAGGGCGCACTTGACCCCGTCGCGAAAAAAAATTGTATATGGGTACACGCGGCGTCAGTCGGGGAAATCGTCGCGACAAGCCCGCTGATAAAAGAATTCCGCCGCGAATTTCCTAAGTCGCCGATTTTAGTTTCAGTCGTGACAACTTCGGGCTATGAAATGGCAAACCGAATCATCAAGGACGCGGACAGCATAATTTATTTCCCACTGGATTTGCCGTTCGTGTCGGCGTCGGTGTTTAAGAAAATTTTCCCGCGAGTTTTCTTGAACGTCGAAACGGAACTTTGGCCAAACTTTTTAAAGGCGGCAAGGGAAAATCACGTACCAGTTATGATGGTCAACGGGCGCATTTCGGAAAAAAGTGTTAAGCGTTATAAGTACATGTTTTCAATCCTGCGCGACATGATAAGCACCGTCAAACTTTTTGCTATGGCGTCGCCGGTTGATGCGAATTACGTTAAACAACTCGGCGCACCGGAGGAACTCGTTACAATCACCGGCAACACGAAATTTGACCAAACTTATACAGACGTTACGAACGAACAGCGCGAAAAAATTTTATCGGACATGGGCTTAAAGGACGCGACGGAAATTTTTTTGGCGGGCAGTACTCATCGCGGCGAGGAAAATTTTGTACTAAAAGCTTTTAAGGCGATTCGCGAAAATCACCCTAAGGCGCGTCTCGTCATTGCTCCGCGTGAACTTTTAAGAACTCGTGAAGTTGTCGCACTTTGCAAGGCGGCGGGATTTACTGTTGGCACGAGAACTGAATTGCAAAAGCGTCCGCCCGCCAATGAAGATATTATTATCCTCGACACAATCGGCGAACTCGGACAAGTTTACAGCGTCGGCAATGTGATTTATGTCGGCGGCAGTTTAATTTCACACGGCGGGCATAACATTTTGGAGCCGGCGGCGCACGGCAAGGCGATTATCGTCGGGCACCACATGGAAAATTTTAAGGACTTGCACGCGCTCTTTAAAAATCGCAACGCATGTATCACAGTTAACGACGCTGATGAACTTGCCGCGCAGGCTAAAAAACTTTTCGACGAACCGGAAGAAAGATTGCGGCTTGAGGAAGAGACGATTAAAATTGTCCACGAAAATCGCGGAGCCTCGCGCAAGTCGGCAATTCTTTTGCGGCAAATGCTCAACGAATACGAAGCTAAAGAAAATGCGCGTCGCCTTCGCACGACGGAAAAAATTGAGAACGTCCAAACATATTTTCTAAAATTGATTCACGATGAGGAAGTTCGCGGAGTATTTACGCCGCTGATAATTTTTATTTTGTATATTGCCTCGCTGATTTATAAAGGACTTGTTAATTTGCGCTTGCTCGGCTATCAATTAGGTTTTTCGGGCAAGGAACGCTTGAATTGTTTTGTTATAAGTTTAGGAAATATAACGGTCGGCGGCACGGGCAAAACTCCCACAGCTCAACGGCTGGCAAAAGAAATTCGCGACATGGGTTATCGCGTGGTGATTTTAAATCGCGGCTATCGTGCGAAATTTTACGGCGAAGTCGGCATTGTCAGCGACGGGGAAAATTTAAACATGGACGCGACGGAGGCGGGCGACGAAGCTTATATGCTCGCTAAACATTTACCGAACGTTCCGGTTTTAATCGGGGCGCGGCGTGCAGTTACCGGACAATACGCTATAGAAAAATTCGGTGCGGAAGTTGTGATTCTCGACGACGGCTATCAACATTGGCAAGTTATTCGCGACTTGGATATTTTGTTGATTGACGCGGTGTCGGTTTTCGGCAACGGGCATTTGCTCCCGCGTGGCACTTTACGCGAATCAATTTCCCACATCAGCCGCGCAGACGTTTGTTTGATGACTAAGGTTGACCAGGCTCGCGAAGGTTCCTGCGATTTGATTCGTAAAACTGTTCGCAAATATAATTCCGCCGCGCAGATTGTCGAAAGCATTCACGAGCCGCGTTGTTTGATTCCGCTTGCCGAGTGGTCGATTGACTTATCGGGCAAAGGCATTTCCGTTAAAAATATTTCTGGGCGGAAAGTTATGGCGGTATCGGCTATTGGCAATCCTGCCTCGTTTGAACGGACGCTACGCGATTTAGGCGCGGAAATTATTTCGAGCTTGCGTTATCCCGACCACCACGATTATACGATTATGGAAATGGAAGATATTTTGCGGCAAGCTGATTCATTCGCGGCGGAAATGATTATCGTGACGGAGAAAGACGCCGTTAAAATTCCGGACGAAGTTGCTAAGGAAAATTGGGACATTCCAATTTACGTTATCTGCGTTGAAGTCAAATTTCAATCGGGCGCAGATGAATTCAAAAATTTTTTACGCAATCGCTTAGCGGACAAAGTCGGCAAAAAAAATTAGCCCTTCCAATTTCAGAGGGCTTGTTTTTTTTTGTAAAATTTTAAGTTGCTGATTAAAGTTTAGCGTATTGTTCGTCGTCGACGGGTTCCAACCATTCGTTAGAGGAATTTTCAGCGGGAATTTCAACGGCTAAGTGCGAAAACCAACTGTCAGCCGCCGCGCCGTGCCAATGCTTAACTTCAGGCGCAATGTTAACGACGTCGCCGGGCTTGAGTGCTTGCGGAGCTTTGCCCCATTCTTGATACCAGCCGCGCCCGCCCGTAACGAGCAAAATTTGTCCGCCTTTGTGGTGAATATGCCAATTATTTCTGCAACCAGGCGAAAACGTCACATTAGCAATCGGACCGCCCGTTTTAGTCAGCGGATTCAAATACGCTTGCCCGATAAAATACTTGCTGAACTGTTCGGGCAACGGATTGCCCATTTCAAATACACTCGGATTTTCCATAGTTAAAACTCTCCTTTACTCAATTTCGCGCTCAAATTTGGAAAGCGCAGCTGAAGTTCCTATTACAAAAATTTTATCGTCTGCCGTAAAAATCCGATTCGGCGGCGGTGTCACGATTGTTTTGCCGTCGCTGATTATCGCAATGATATTAATGTTATACTCGGAGCGCAAATTCGATTCAATCAAATTTTTCCCGATAAGTTTTTGCGGCACGTTCAAGCTTAAAATATTTATATCGGCGTCAAGCTCAATATAATCGACTGCACGCTCTGAAACTAAATGTACAGCAACACGCCGCGCAGTATCACGTTCGGAAAAAATAATTTTCGTCGCACCGAGCCGCTTAGCCATTTCCGCATGTCGCTCATCAATCGCCTTTACGACAATCTCCGGAACATTTCTTTCTTTGCAAAGCATTGTCGCCATCAAACTTGCCTCAAGATTTTTCGACGCGATAATCACCGTATCAAAATTTGAAATGCCAACTTGGTCAAGAGCTTTAGCGTCGCGAATGTCAAAACTAACCACGCTAGTTAAACTTTCCGCCAAATCAGCTACAATATTTTCGTCCCTGTCCACGCCCAAAACTTCATAACCCATTTCCTCAAGCGTCAAGGCGACATTCCGACCAAAACGCCCCAATCCAAATATCGCAAATTGTTTTTTATTAGCCATTTATCCTCAACCTATCATGATATTTTCCGGCGGATATTTTATCGTCGAACTCTTTTGCGTTATCAGCGACAACATAAACGTCATTATCCCGACTCTGCCAGCCAGCATTGTTAAAGTCAAAATTAATTTGCCAGGAATGCCCCACTGCGAAGTTATTCCAATGCCCATGCCGACTGTCCCGAAGCCCGAAACCGTCTCGAAAATTATTTCTTCCAGCTCGTGAACTTCGCCTTCAAGAGCAGATAAAATTACGCCCGCCGTTACAACCCAGATTGTACCCATTGTGAAAATTGCAAAGGCTTGATCGCGCAGTTCGCGAGTTATGCGACGCCCAAAAACAACAATCTCCTTTTTGCCGCGAAATACCGACCACATCGACATTAGAATTACAAAAAACGTTGTACTCTTTATGCCGCCGCCCGTTGACAGAGGACTTGCGCCGATAAACATTAAAATTATCATCACCAGTTGCGTAATCTGTTCGGTTTGCGCTAAGTCAAAGCTGTTAAATCCCGCCGTCCTGCACGACACCGACATAAAACAAGCGTTGGCAAGTTGCGCGGGTATGCTTAAATTTCCGACCGTATCGGGATTGTAATATTCGACGGGGAAAATTAACAGCGTGCCAATTAAAATCAGCGCGATATTCATCACGATAACTATCTTTGTGTGCAGGGAATATTTCCGCCAAAATTTTTTGTGCAGAACGTCCGACATAACCGTAAAGCCAATGCCGCCCAAAATTATCAGCACGCCTATACACGTCATTAAAAAGTAATCGTCGTTGCGTTTACAGAGGCTGTCGTAATTGCCGAATAAATCAAAGCCCGCATTGCAGAACGCCGATATTGAATGGAAAATTCCGTAGCCTATCGCGTTAAAGCCGAATTCGGGGATAAAATGTATCGTTAGCACGACGGCAAAAAATCCCTCAATCACGAACGTATATTTAATCATGCGGGCAATTAATTCGACTAGCCCCGCTTGCCCGCCCTGATTCAGCGACTCTTGTAAAACTAAACTTTCTTGCAAATGGAAACGATAGCCCATTGTGTGCACAACCAAAGTTGCAAGCGTCATGATTCCAAGCCCGCCGACTTGTATTAACATAAGCATAACGACCGTTCCGAAAAATGTTAAATCGTTGTGCAAGTCGACGACCGTTAAGCCCGTAACACACGAGGCGGACGTCGAGACAAAGAGCGCGTCTATCCAGCGCAATCCTTGATGATTCGTCGTGCTGAACGGCAACATCAACAAAAACGTCCCGATTAAAATCATTAGCACGAAACTTAATATGATAAATTGCGTCGGTTTGAGTCGGAAAAATTTTTGTAGTTTGTTCATGTTATCCCGCGCTTACGTAACTGCGAATTTCGGCGGGGAGATTCGCCCAATCAATATTGTTAACTGCGATATTATTTTTCAAGCCGTAAGCCGCCGCAATGCCCGCCGCCTCGCCCATACTCATACACGTTGGCTGAATTCGCACGGACGCCTGCGCGGCAAAATTCGCGCTTATACAACGACCGACAACGAGCAAGTTAGAAAATTCATTCGTGATAAGTGCACGGTAGGGAATTTCGTAAAATTCGCCGTTAGCAAGCGGCTTTTCAAAATTCAACGACTCGTCATGAATATCAATCGGATAAGCAGAGCGACAAATGGCGTCGGGGAATTTTTGCGCATTAAAATAATCTTCGCCAGTCATGTAATATTTACCGCGTATACGCCACGATTCGCGAACGCCGAGCATTGACGCCTCGCGACTGATATAAGCCTTTTTAAAGCCTGGAATATTTTTCTTAAAGAAATTTGCCAACCGCCGAATCATAATTCTGCATTGTTGAATAGCTTTGCTCCTGTCTAATGCGCTTGTAGAGGAGTAAAGGAAAGGCGACACTTCCGGACAATTCATCGACATAGTTCCGGGCTTGCCAAGTATGGTGAACGCTTGAATATATGCAACGTCGTCTTTAGTGACTTCGCCGCGCTGAATGCCCTCGTAATAAAATTTTTCGGTGTGCGTCGTCTTAGCAAATTCAAATTCGGGCGGCTTAGATTCGCACCAGCCGTCTTTAAGTTTCTTTACAAAAAATTTGTAGACTTTCATTTCCTCGACGCCGCCCATTTCAAAGCGAAAACTCATTTTCTGATTGCGTCCCGTATGTTCAGAGCCTCGAACACTCGGAACACCTACAAATCTCGATAAAGCCGCGTCGCCTGTTGCGTCGATAAAAATATTCGCCTCGATTTTGCTAAGCCCCTCGACAGTATGAACAATCGCCGCAGTAATTTTTCCGCCCGTAGTGTTAGCCCCAATTAAAGTCGCGTTGTAAAGAACATTAACTTTATAATCGGCGCAAAGTTCATCGTAAATAAAAGCTAAAAGTTCGGGCGTATATTCGCGAGCGTCGCCGCCGTTTGCATATTTCGGTTCTTCAGTAAAACTTACGTTAATTCCATGCATTGCAAATCTTTTGTTCAAGTCGGCGATATAGGGCGTGTCGCTGTTAAAAATTCTTGTGGGCATGGCGGGATAAACCAGCCCTTGAGTTTGCAAGCCGCCCAAAACAGTGCCCTGCTCAATCAGAACGACACTTGCGCCATTTCTAGCCGCAGTGACAGCCGCCGCCGTTCCGGCAGGTCCGCCGCCGACGACACAAACATCTGCGCGGAGCAAAGTAGGAATTTGTGCGCCGTTAAAGTTAAAATTTTGCTGTTTAGGAGGTTCAGCCGCCTCGACAGTTTTATTTGAGTTGAGAACTGCGCCCGCCGCCGTAATGCCCGCAAACTTTAACAAGTCTCGTCGCGAAATCGGAATCAAAAAACTTTTCTCCACTAAAAATCACCCCTTGCTTATGTAACTTCTTTTGTGAGCGGGAATTTTCGCCCAATCTAAATCATTAGCGTTAATTCCGTTTTGAATAGCAAACGCCGCCGCAATACCCGCCGCTTCGCCAATACTTATACAAGTCGGCTGAATTCTCATTGACGCCTGCAGAATAAAACTCGCGCTGATACAACGCCCAGAGACGATTAAGTTAGAAATCTTGTCTGTGATGAGTGCTCGGTAGGGAATTTCATAGAAACCGCCCGCCGGAAGTTTTTCTGAAACTTTTTCGCCGTGCGCGTCGATAAACCATGCTGTACGACAAACCGCGTCGGGGAAACGGCTTTGGTTGTGATAATCGTCCTCGACCATGTAATATTTGCCTTTAATGCGCCACGATTCACGCGCTCCAAGCATGACGGCTTCGCGACTAATAAAAGCGTTTTCAAAGCCAGGCAAATGTTTAATCAGATAGCGGGCAATATTGCGCATCATTTTGCGCCCAAAGGTAACTGCTTTGCTGTAGCTTACGGGGTCGGTTGCGCTGAACTTAACGGGAATTTCGGGGCAGTTCATACTCATCACGCCGTTTTTGCCGATAATCGTATAGGCTTGCATATATTCCGCCTCGTCCTGTGTAAGTTCGCCGCTGTCAACGCCACGCGCCATAAACGCTTCCAACTTGTAGCGTTGTTTCCTGTGCATAGCTTCGGCAATTTCAAAATACGGCAACTTAGATTTGCACCAATCCTCTTGCAATTCAATCGCGACATAATTGTAAAGTTTTTCGGTGTCAACGCCGCCCATTTCAAAGCGGAAACTCAACGGCTGATTGTTGCCGGTTTTTTCGTATCCGCGCTCGTAGTCAACACCCGCACTCCGCGCAAGATAAGCGTCACCCGTCGCGTCGATAAAAATCTTCGCCTTAACTGCCGCAAGTCCTTCAATCGTCTGGACAATCACCGCTGTAATTTTATCGCCCGCAGTCAGCGAATCAACGACGACCGTTTGATAAAAAACATTAACGCCAGCCTCTTCGCACATTTCATCATGAATTTCAGCTAAAATTTCGGGATTGTGCCACGTCTGTTGAGTTACGCCGTCGAAAGGTTCAATGCCTTTTGCGCGAAGACGATTTTTAAGCTCCGTAAGATAAGGCGTGTCGCTGTCGGGTGCGTGCGTGTCCATAAACGGATAAACGCAACCCAAAACGCCAAGCCCGCCAAGCGCAATGCCGCGTTCGATTAAAATCGTGTTCGCACCGTTTCTAGCCGCATTGACAGCCGCCGCCGTGCCGGAAGGACCTCCGCCGCAAATGCACACGTCATAATTAACGACGGGAATTTTTTTATTGGCATATTTGATAGATTCGCCCGAAATTTTTTCCGCCGCGTCGACGTGAGGAGTTGAGCCGCTAAGCACAACGCCCGCCGCAGTCACTCCTGCTAACTTTAATAAATCCCGACGCGAAATCGGAATGGAAAAACTTCTTTCCATAAAAATCACCTCGACGATAATTTTAGCATAAAAAAATAACTCGCCGCAAATTTTTAACGTTAAAACGCGGTGAGAAATTTTAAAAGTAGCCGACCATTATGTTGCCTCGCAAAAATATTTCATGCCGGTTTTCTTCCACTCTTTTTTAGTGTACAAGATTTTGTAATTGGTAACGCCCGTTAAAGTCGAAAGCTCGTTAATAATTTTTTCGCACTCTTGGCGAGTCTTCGCATGAATCATTGTATAAAGATTATAATTCCAATTTGGCGCGGGCGTCCTGTCGTAGCAGTGAGAAACCGCCGCATGAGAAATCATTATCTGCGCGGTCTCATCAAGTTTATCGGGCGGCACCTGCCACGCACAAAGAGCATTTGCATTAAAACCAACTTCGCGATGCCGGAGCACTGCTCCCATTTTGCGGATTTTTTTTTCGTCAACCAACTCCTTAACCCTTCGTAAAAATTCTTCCTCGCTTATACCGACTTGCGCCGCCAAAATTTTATACGGCTCCTCGCATAGTGGAAAATCGCCCTGCAACGCCTTGATAATTTCCTTATCCCGCTGACTTAAATTTTCCAACACCTTCCCTCCGCGTCATTGGAGTTTGAACTGCACGTTAATTTTGTACTTCTTATTAGCTTTGAGCTTGAGCATATCCTCGACGCCGCGCAATGACCGAATTTCCGCCAAAATGTTCGATTCATGCTCCGCACTCGGCGTCAACAGCGTGAACCACAAATTGTAAGCTCCCTCGCGCTCGTAATTGTGCGTTGCGCCCGGATAACGATTGACTGCCTCCGCCACCGCGCAGATTGCTGACGGCTCGACTTTAAGCGCGATAAGCGTCCCTTGATAGCCCAGCCGATTTGAATCAAAGAACGTTCCAATTCGCCGCAAAAAGCCTGCCGCTTTAAGTTCGCGCAATCTGGCAAGTACGGTGCCCTCGTCCGTGTTCAAGCGGCTTGCCATTTCTGCGAACGGGTGCGAACAAATCGGTATGTCGCTCTGCAAAAGATTCAGTAGTGCTTTGTCGAAAGTTGAAAGCCTCGTCATCTTGCACTCTCCCTCTGCGCCGCTCTACGCTCAACGGCGCATTTTTTTATCGTTATTTTATCAAAGAGTTAAGGATAACGTCAAGCAATTCTGAACGCCCTTCATTTTTTGTTGAGGAATACGGCAGGATTGATTCCGCGTCGATTCCAAAAGAATTTTTAATCGCATCGAGATGTTTTTGGCGTTGCGTTTTGCCGATTTTATCGGACTTGGTTGCGACGACTAACACGGGCAAATTTTTTTCAACGAGACTTGCAAACGACTTTAAATCAGATTCTTGAGGCGGGTGGCGCATGTCGATAAGTTGGCAGACAAATTTAATATCGCGGCGGCTCGAAAGGTATTCGTCGATAAATTTCGCCCAAAGTTTTCGATTCGTCTTGGAAGTTTTCGCGTAGCCGTAGCCAGGCAAATCGACTAGGTAGAAGTGGTTAGTGGTTAGTGGCTGGTGGTTAGTGGAAAGCACTACGCGAAAAAAATTTATCGTTTGAGTTTTACCGGGTGTTCCAGACGTTCGCGCCAAAGATTTTCTGTTCGTTAGCGAATTAATCAGCGAGGACTTGCCGACATTAGAACGCCCGACGAAAACAATTTCCGGCAAAAGTTCTTCCGGACAAGTCTTTTTGTTTACCGCCGAAGTCACGTATTCGCTTTTGATAATTTTAATTTCTTCCATGTCATTCCTCCAAAAAATTTTTCGCCGCGTCGACGGGATTAAGTATATAATTACTGAATCAATTTTACAAAGGAGGGCAAAAATGTTTAGCATATATCGCCCGCAAGACGTGACGATTTTATTAAAAGACGTCAGCGGATTAGTTAAGCCGATTGAGTATGAGCCGTCGGAAAAATATTTGCAAGCATACTTCGACGCGCTAAAACGTTACGCAAAAATTACAGCCGCTGCCGTCGCCAGCGTTGCCGAAAAAATTTTCGCTAATAAAGGTCGCAACGTCGTTTTAGTTTCGCTAGCACGAGCCGGAACGCCGATTGGAATTTTGATTAAACATTACTTGGAGCAAAAATTTTCCTGCGCGGCGGCTCATTATACAATTTCGATAATTCGCGGCGTCGGCATTGACAAAAACGCCATGAAATTTATTTTAGCGCGTCATAAGCCAGAAGATATTCAATTCGTTGACGGCTGGACGGGAAAGGGCGCAATTCAAAACGAACTCAACAAAGCCATGAAAGATTTTCCGAACGTTAACGCGGGCTTGGCTGTTTTGAGTGATCCGGCGGGCGTCGCGGAGAAATGCGGCACTCACGAAGATTTTTTAATCGCAAGCTCGTGTTTGAACTCGACGGTATCTGGGCTTTTGAGCAGAACTTTTTTGCGCAGTGACATTATCGACGCGGAAGATTTTCACGGCGCGGCATTTTACAAAGAACTTGCCGACAAAGATTTAACTTACCAATTTATCAGCGCGATTGAACAAAACTTTGACGACTTGCCGGAAATTAAAAATCCCGTCGTCGAAGTGAACAGCGGACTTGCAGAAGTTAGAAAAATTGCGGCGGATTTTAAAATCGCTGATATAAATTTGATTAAGCCGAGCATTGGCGAGGCAACGCGGGTTTTATTGCGCCGCTTGCCGTGGAAAATTTTAGTTCACAGTTTGCACGACGAAAAACATTTGGGGCATTTATATCAGCTTGCAAAAGAAAAAGGCGCGTCGCTTGAAATTTATCCGCTTAAAAATTACAAGGCGTGCGGATTAATTCGATCGCTTGCCGATAGCTGACCTCAAAAGTAAGAAAAAATTTTCTCAAAGTTATTGCTTGCTAAAAATAATTATGATATATTAATCACTAGTTATCGACAAGTTGAGGATATTTTATTTGTCGAAGCCAATCAGACAGGTGGTAGATATGGAAGTAATCTTGTCGGAGTATTTAGGATTTTGTTATGGCGTCAAGCGGGCGATAAAAATTGCTAGAGAACACGCGGATGGGAAAAGTTGCACATTGGGACCTATAATCCATAATCCGCAGATGGTAGAGCGGCTGAAAGTCGAGGGAGTCGGCACAGTCGAAGATTTGACGGCGATGGAGGAGGGCACGATAATAATTCGCTCACACGGCGTGGGACCGCAAGTTTACAAAGAGGCTCAAGCAAAAGGATTAAAAGTTGTCGACGCAACTTGTCCGCACGTGAAAAAAGCGCAACTTTCTGCTAAGGAATTGGTTAAGGACGGGCGGCAAGTCGTAATTGTCGGCGAAAAAAATCATCCCGAAGTTAAAAGTATCTTTGAATGGTCGAACAATCGGGCAACTATTCTGGAGACGGAAGAGGACGCTAAAAACTTCGCGCCTTGCCCCAAACTCGGAATAGTTTCTCAAACAACGGTGAGCGGCGAGAATTTTGTCAGGATAGTGGCGCACCTGCTCGGAAAATCACACGACATAAGAATTCTACGAACTATCTGTACAGCAACTGAACAAAGACAAACAGCAGCATTGGAGTTGGCAAGCAAGGTTGATGTCATGCTGGTAATCGGCGGGCGCAACAGCGCAAATACAACGCGTCTTGCCCAACTTTGTGAAAAAAATTGCAGGACTTACCACATAGAGACAGCGCAAGAACTGTCACCTGAATGGTTAGATAAAGCCAACAAGGTTGGTATCACAGCCGGAGCCTCAACGCCGGACTGGATTATCGGGGAGGTTTATAAAAAGTGTCAGAGGATTTGAAGAACGAAGAGATGGGTAATTGGCTTGAAGAGTCGGAGAGTTTCAAGAACGTTCACGAACATGAAGTTGTTGAGGGTACCGTTATCCAAGTTAATCGCGACGAGGCATTTGTCGATATAGGTTACAAGCAGGAGTTGCCGCTTCCGAAAAAAGAATTGGCGATTCCCGAACCGGATTCGGCTGAAGATGTCGTCAAACAGGGCGACAAGATTAAAGTTTATATTCTGTCTCTCGGCGGCGAAAATGGCGGACTGCTCTCCAAAATTAAAGCCGACGCTGAAGTTGTTTGGGACGAGCTTAGGGCGATTAAGGCGCACAACGACGAACCCGATGTTACAGAATTGCAGACTGTCGACGCGCACATTAACAACGTTGTCAAGGGCGGCTTAACTGCGACTGTCAACGGCTTGCGCGGTTTTATTCCCGCCTCGCAAATGGATTTGCATTTCGTAAAAGATTTGAGCACTTATGTCGGACAGACGGTTAAAGCCTTGCCGATTGAAATTGAATCGTACAAACGCCGTCTTGTTCTCAGCCGCCGCCAACTTTTGGAACGCGAACGCGAACTTAAGTTGCAGGAAGTTTTCGGCAAGTTGCACGAGGGCGACGTTATCAAGGGCACCGTCAAACGTATCGTCGATTATGGCGCATTTATTGACGTGGGCGGCGTCGACGGGCTTGCGCACATTTCTGATTTGTCGTGGGAACGTGTCAGCCATCCCTCCGAAGTTCTTAAAGTCGGCGATGAAGTTGATGTTTACGTTAAGAATGTCGACAGAGAAACGCACAGGATTTCCCTTTCCATCAAGCAGACTTTGCGCGACCCGTGGCTTGACAAGGCGGAAGCTTATCGCGAAGGCGACTTTATCGAGGGCAAAATTGTTAAGCTTGCGACATTTGGCGCGTTCATGGAAATTGAACCTGGCTTTGATGGCTTGATTCCAATGGGAGAACTCAGCGACCGCCGCATTGAGAACGCGGACGAGGCAGTTGCCGTTGGTGACATTGTTAAGGTTAAAATTTTGCGTATCGACCTCAAGCGCAAGCGCATTTCCCTTTCCATTAACCGCGCCCGCCGCGAAGGTGCTCGTGCAAACTTCAGACGTTATAAGCCCGCAGAAGAAACAACGACCGAAGAGTAATTAACTATCAAAAAGACTCCCACAAATTTAAAAGAGGCTTTGTTCCGATTGGAGCAGAGCCTCTTTGATTTACTTCTTGTTACGTTTGTAGTAGAAAATGTACTGCTGGAGAATGCCGGCGTTCTTGCCGAATTTGGAGAAAATATTTTCGCCGCCAAAGTCTTGGTCAATCGCGCGTCTAATCCAAATGTCAACCGGCACACGGTCAACGCGGTGATAGGCAAATAACGCAACGCAGTTGGCAATCTTGTCGCCGACGCCGTCAATCAATTTTAAGTCTTCGGTTAGGTCGTTATCCGAAAAGTTGCCAAGCTCGTTTAAGTCAACCATGCCACTATCGACTTTTTCAACTGCGTCTTTAATGTAAGCCTTCCGATAGGCAAGCCCCAAGCCGCTCAAATCGTCAATGGTTACGTCAAGCATGTCTTTGATACGCGGGAAAAGGTACACGTCGCCAACACACCGCCCGAACAGCTCGCAAATTTTTTCTACGGAATTTTTTATCGAGGGAATACTTTTACGTTGACTGATTATAAAACTTATCAACATCTCAAACGGGTCTTGCCGCAAAACGCGAATCCCTTTGCCGAATTCCGTCGCCTCGTGCAAAAAAGTTTCGTAAGGTTTGCCCGCCGCAAAGTTAGCAATGTCGCGCCGAATATCCGCGTAATTCGTGCCTAAGTCGAAATAATTTTCCCAAACGCCCGTCCACGTCGCCTCGTCGCAGTCAACGTCGAAAATTTCCTCGTCAAGCTTGCTAATGTGCAAAATATTTTCCCTGAAGGTAAACCTAAACAAGCCCGGCTCAACCTCTTTAGGGCGGAAGCATTGCCCGCTGTCGACAATTTTCTTTAAGTCAAAGTCGTCATTAATTTTAATTTCCATTACATAATCCTCCGAAAACTTTTTTGACAATCTGCGCGGGCACGTCGCGACAAATCTCAACTTCGCCGAAATTTTTCATGAGCACCCAGTTAACTACGCCGCCAACAGTTTTTTTATCGCGAAAAGTCACGGCGTAAAGTTTATCGGCGTCAAGCCCCGCGCAAGTCGTCATCATGCCAAATTTTTTTATAAGATTTTCAAGCCGACGAACGTTAGCCGCAGAAGTTTTGCCCAGCTCCAAACTAATCAGAGCCGCCGCCATCATGCCGACTGCAACCGCCTCGCCGTGCCGATATTTTTCGTAATGAGTTTCCTCTTCAATCGCGTGCGCCAATGTGTGACCGAAATTTAAAATTCGACGCAAACCCGCCTCGCGCTCGTCAGAACTTACAACCGCCGCTTTTATCTCGCAGGAACGCTTGACGACGTGCGCTAACGTTTTTAAATCGCGCTGTAAAATTTTCTCAGCGTTGTCCTCTAGGTAGCTGAAAAATTTTTCGTCGCTAATCACTCCGTATTTGACGACCTCGCCAAGCCCCGATTTAATTTCGCGTTCAGGCAACGTCTTTAAAAATTTCAAGTCGATAAAAACTGCGCGGGGTTGATGAAATGCTCCGATTAAATTTTTTCCCAGCGCGTGATTGACAGCCGTTTTGCCGCCAACGGAAGAATCCACTTGCGCCAAAAGCGTCGTCGGAATTTGAATAAGATTCACGCCGCGCATAAAAGTCGCCGCAACGAAGCCTGCCAAATCTCCGACTACGCCGCCGCCCAATGCAATCACGACAGATTTTCTATCAAGTCCCGCCTCAATCGCCCGCGTGTAAAGGTTTTCAGCCTCGCGCAAATTTTTAGCAGTTTCACCGTCGGGAATCAGCGCAACTTCGTAAGGAAATTTTTCGTCGCACAACTCCAAAATATTTTTCTGCGTGATGAGCAAGGCTTTGCCGCTTACAAATTTATCGACGCCGCTCAAAATATTTTCGCCGATAAAAATTTCGTAGCTCGCCGCGCCCAAATCTACCAAAACTTTTTCCATAATCTTAACTCCTAAACTTCCGCAGATAGCGGCAAATGTCATCTATAATTTGAATCGGTGACCAATTTGTTGTGTCAACTTGATAATCTGCGCGGTCGTAAAATTGTTTTCGTTCGGCAAGAAGTTTTTTAATCGTCTCAAGTCGCTCGTTGCCGCCGCCGTCCAAAACAGGGCGTTCGCCGTGCCGCGCAGTTCTGGCAAAAATTTCTTCCGGCTCAGTCGTCAAGCAAATCATTACGCCCGAATCTTTCAGCAAGCGAAGATTTTCCTCGTCTTTAATCGTGCCGCCGCCCGTCGCTATCACCAATCCGCGCCGTTCGCTAAGTTCCTTAACTGCAATTCGTTCAAGCTCGCGGAAATGTTTCTCGCCGTAGCGTTCAAATATTTTCGGAATGGAAAGTTTTTGCTCCGACTCGATTTTTTTATCAATGTCAACGAACGGTCGACCCAACTTTGTAGCTAAAAGTTTGCCCAAGCTCGTTTTGCCCGTCCCCATAAAGCCCGTTAATATTATGTTGTCTTTCATAAGCCAAAATCCCTCGCAAGCCGCGCACGATAATTTTCCAAGTTGGCAAGCGTATCACAGATCGCGTCGCCGCCAAATTTCTCAACGAACGCATCAGCCGTAACGATTGCCGCCATAGCCTCGCCGACAACTTCAGCCGCCCATATCGCGCAAGTGTCACTGCGTTCTTTGCTCGCCGTCGTCGCAAGTTTCGTGGCAATGTCAACAGTCTGCAACGGCTTCATCAAAGTCGGAATTGGTTTCATTGCGGCGCGTATGATTAAATCTTCGCCGTTTGTCATGCCGCCTTCAAAGCCGCCCGCCCGATTTGTTTTGCGAAAAATCTTGCCTCCGTCAATAAAAATTTCGTCGTGGACTTCGCTACCGAGTTTATTCGCGTTTAAAAAACCGTCGCCGAGTTCAACTGCCTTAATCGCTTGAATCGACATGAACGCCGCCGCAAATTTCGCGTCAAGCTTTTTGTCCCACTGAATGTGACTGCCTAAGCCCGCCGGTACGCCCGAAACTTTTATCTCGAAAATGCCGCCGACAGTATCACCCAGAGCTTTTGCCTCGTCAATGCGATTTTTAATTTTATCGCCGCTAACACCGCCCACGCTTAAAACTTCGCCGGAAATTTCCACGCCGCAAGCTTTAAGGAAAATTTTGCACAACGCGCCCGCCGCAACTCGCATAGTCGTTTCACGAGCACTGGAACGTTCCAAAATGTCGCGCACGTCTGAACGATTATATTTAGCCGCGCCCGTCAAATCGGCATGACCAGGACGAGCATTGGTAACTTTATCTCCGAAGGGCGAACCTTCCGCGCTCATGCGTTCGTGCCAATTTTGCCAGTCGCGGTTTTCTACGCTTAAAGTTATAGGACTGCCAATCGTCTCTCCAAAACGAATTCCCGACAAAAATTCTACGCGATCGCTTTCGATTTTCATACGCCCGCCGCGCCCGTAGCCGCCTTGCCGCCGTTTAAGTTCCGCGTTGACAAATTCGCTTGAAACTTTTAATCCCGCCGGCAAGCCCTCCAAAATGCAAACGAGCCGCGAACCATGACTTTCGCCCCCACTAATATATTTTACTGCCATAAGAAAATCTCCCTCAATTATAAGAGCCGACAACGTAGCCGCCGTCAACAAAGAAATTCTGTCCTGTTATCCAGGCAGCGCGGTCGCTCAGCAAAAATAAAATTATGCCAGCAACGTCTCTCGGTGTACCCACGCCCAAAAGATGTCGCGAAATCATTTCCTCGTTGGCTATCGTCGCGTACATTTCGTTTTGCGTCATGCCAGTTTGAACCAGCGCGGGTGCCACTGAATTTATTCTGTGCTTGCCGCGAATTATTTCCGCCGCGAATGATTTAACTGCCGCTTGAACTGCCGCCTTTGCCGCCGAATATGCAAACAAAGATTTTCCGCTGAATTCGCCCGCGATTGAACTCATCAGCACGAATGACGCACCGCCGTCCGAAAATTTTTTGCGCGTTGCCGCCTGTACAAATTTAACTGCGCCCCAAAAACTCGTATCGAAAATTTTATGGGCAAGTGATTCGTCAAAAGAATTTAACGGCGTCAAGCCCCAAATGCCAGCCGTGTACACGCCGCCATTAATCCTGCCGACCGTGCTTGTAAAGTTGCTCAAAACCTCCGACCAATCGTCAGCCGTCGCCGTGATTACGTCAAGTTGCTCCGTAAAAATTAGCGGCGGGTGTTTTACTAAACTTATCGGCGAATTTTTTTTCAGTTCGGCTAGCCGCTCCAAATTTCTGCCGATTGCCAAAACATTCGCGCCGCTCTGCGCCAACTCAAGAGCTACCTGTTTACCGATGCCCGACGACGCGCCCACTACTACAAAATTTTTCCTCTTAAAATCAAATGTCACGCTCATAAAACAAGACCTCTATTTTTATAATTTCCCACAGCATTTTAGCAGTTAATTCTTTTATCAGCAATAGGAAAAATCGTAAGTCTAACGAATATATAGGCTAAAATCATTTTAAAATTTTGTGGAAAGGCGGAATGCTCTTTATGGAAAATACAGCAGTCGAAAAACAATACCTCGATTCCCTTTTCCGTGGAGTGTCGGTCGACTCTGCGCCGATTAAAGACACGTTTGGAAAAAATTTTGTTGCTAAAAATTTAAAGACGCCACTCGAATTTTCTAGCGAGCAGTTAAAGCAAGTTTGCAGTAAGCTTGACTGTTCGACGGAAAATTTTTTTATGGGCGC
Organism: uncultured Selenomonadales bacterium; assembly: GCA_946406415.1. Lineage (GTDB taxonomy): Bacteria > Bacillota > Negativicutes > Selenomonadales > Selenomonadaceae > Quinella. The sequence continues at coordinate 18,725 of CAMJKR010000008.1, forward strand.
GTATAGTTTGGTGCTTGCGCGATTTGCCGGCGCGGACGAAGTTTTTTTCACGGCGACGGATAACAAAAAAATTCCCGTCTACTTGAACTTATCGCCCGAACAAAACATTGCCGACTACTTGAAAATTTTACGCGAGCAAGTTGACCGTTCACGCGAAATAATTAATACGCCCTACGAAGAGATTGCCGCGACTTATAATTTCCCGAATGCGCCCGAATTTATTTCGACGGCGGAAGAGTTAAGCGATAAAACTTTTGCGTTGACGGTTGAAAATGCTTGCGCCGTGTCGATTAGCTTTGACGGCGGGAAATATTCTGAAACGCTGATAAAAAGTTTTGCTGACACTTATAAACATGTCGTTGAGAAAATTTTTGACGCGGAGAAAATCGGCGATATTGATTGGCTTTCGGCTGACGAGCTTGCTAAGTTAAAAAATTTCCACGACACGGACTGGGAAGTTTTGGAACGGCCCGCCTATCGACTGTTGCAGGACAGCGCGGAAAAATATCCCGAACGCCTCGCCGCCATTGCCAACGGAAAATCTTTAACTTATGCAGAACTCAACGCGGCGGCTAATCGGCTTGGTCACGTTTTGCAAGCTCATGGCGTCGGTGTAGAAAAAATCGTCGGCGTAATGTTAAATCGCGGGCTTGAAGTTTATATCGCTCGTCAAGGCATTTTAAAGGCAGGCGGTGCGTTCCTGCCCATGACGCCCGATTACCCCGATGACCGCGTTAAATTTATCGTCGAAGATTCAAACGTTCGCCACGTTGTCACTACTCGCGACATTTACGAACGCCGCAAAGAATTTTTCGACGCGCTAAATATTTTCGTCTGCTTAGTTGAAGATACGCAATCGGAAAATATTTCGGCGGACAATTTAAATGTCGACGTTCCCTATGACGCGCTGGCTTATTGCATTTATACGAGCGGTTCGACGGGCAAGCCAAAAGGCGTTATGTTGACGAATCACAACTTAGTTAATTTCGTCGACGCCAATCCGAAGAATCACGAAATTTTAGGCTACACGGAGCGCGGAAAAGTTTCGTTAGCTTTAGCGGCTATAACCTTTGACGTGTCGATTATGGAAGAATTTATTCCGCTGGCTCACGGCTTAACAATTTGTATGGCGAACGAAGACGAAATCCATAACCCGTTTATGCTTAAAGACTTGTGCGAAAAAAATCATGTCGACGTTATGAGTTGCACGCCGTCCTATTTGGCTAATTTGATTGACATGCCTGAATTTGAATCCGTCGTTAAGCAGATTAAATCTGTGGACTTTGGCGCGGAGGCGTTCCCCAGTGCGCTGTTTACGAAACTTCGCGCCGTCAATCCCGAAATTTATATTATGAACGGCTACGGACCGACGGAAGCGACGATTAGTTGTACGATGAAGGCTATTGAGTCGGCGGAAAATATTACTATCGGTTTGCCAAATTCCAATGTTAAAGTCGTGATGACTGACGATAAAAATCGCCCGTTGCCAATCGGTGCGCTCGGTGAAATGACAATTATTGGCGACGGTATCGGGCGCGGCTATGTTAATCGTGACGATTTAACCCAAAAAGTTTTTATCAAGCTTTGGGATAAACCCGCGTATAAGAGCGGCGACCTCGCAAGACTTTTACCGAATGGCGAAATTGCTTTTCACGGCAGAACGGACAATCAAGTTAAACTGCGCGGCTTAAGAGTGGAGCTTGGCGAAATCGAAACCGTGCTGAATAATTTTGACGGCGTTAAAGCTAGTATCGTTGTCGTAAAGAAAAATGCGGCGGGCGATTATCTTGCGGGATATTTCACTGCCGAAAAGAAAATTAACCTCGACGAACTAAGAAAACATTTGGCGGCGTCGTTAACGGCTTATATGGTGCCTGGCGTTTTAATGCAACTCGACGCCTTCCCATTAACAGCAAACAGGAAAATTGACAAAAAAGCACTGCCCGAACCCGACGAAATTATTTCTGCAGTTGAAATCGTTCCGCCGCAAAATGACGTTCAGCAGAAAATTTTTGATTGCGTCGCTCAAGTTTTAGGAACTCGCGAATTCGGAATTACAACTGAGCTGACAAGCGCGGGATTAACTTCAATCGGCGCAATTCGCTTGAACGTAATTTTATCGACGGCATTTCACAAAGTTATACAAACTCGCGACTTAATGGAATTCGACACCGTTGAGAAGTTGGAAAAATTTTTGGCAAGCGCGGAAAATGTCCAGACTTACGAGGCGCAGGAAGAATATCCGTTATCGCGAACACAGCAAGATATTTTCGTAGAATACGACAACGCACCGGACGATACGACTTACAACTTGCCAATACTTTTGCCGCTGGATTCGTCAATCGACATAACGCGCTTGCAACGGGCAATTATGGCGGCAATCGACGCGCACCCTTACTTAAAGACGA
>CAMJKR010000009.1 GCA_946406415.1 uncultured Selenomonadales bacterium
AAAGTGTGCTTTATCAAGCACGGCACCAGCGTAAGAATGTAGAGTGAGCTACGTTAAGTTGTTTCGCGGCAACCCGCGAGGACACTTTACCTGCCAACCAGTTATCTCGTAAAGCAGGAAAGATTGCAGGTCGTTCTTTAGGTCTTCTGCCAAAGTGAACGCCCCGAGCTTTAGCCGCCGCTATCCCCTCTGCTTGCCGTTGGCGAATGAAATCTCGTTCGGTCTGGGCAACGTAGCTTAACAGTTGAAGAACAATATCAGCGATAAGAGTGCCCGTTAAGTCGCTTTCGACTTGGTTAAGAATGGGCATATCGAGAACTTTAATAGTAACGTGCTTATCCTTGGTGATGAGCCGCCATTGGTCGATAATATCGGAATAATTTCGTCCAAGCCTATCGATACTCTTTATGATTAAAGTGTCAGACGGCTTGAGTTTTTTAATCAGTCGTTTGTAGGCGGGTCTGTCAAAATCTTTACCGCTCTGCTTGTCGACAAAAATATTCTTTGATTCGACACCGGCATCACGAACAGCAATAAGTTGGCGTTCTTCGTTTTGGTCTTTAGATGAAACACGAACATAAGCATAAATAGCCATAAGAAATCCCTCCGTAACAAAAAGTTATTTAATAATCCATTACGGAGGGATAAGTCGTTTTTAACGTCGATTATTTTTCAGCATTGCTCCGAGTCCAGCGAATGAAGGTGAAGTTGGAGACGCCGAGCAGTTTGGCGGCTTTACGACCAGAGATTTTGCCGTCTTTCCACAAGGCGTAGACTTCTGGATAGTTGTCTGGTTTGGGTAACGGTTGTCGTCCGAATTTGACGCCGCGAGCTTTAGCGGCGGCAATACCTTCAGCTTGACGTTGATGTATAAAGTCGCGTTCGATTTGTGCAAACGCCGACATGATTTGAAGTACGAGGTCGGCTATAAGAGTGCCGATGATATCCTGACGTTGACGAGTATCAAGGAGCGGAGTATCAAGAACGACGATAGCCGCGCCTTTGTCTTTGGTGATGATGCGCCATTGATCGAGAATTTCAGCATAATTTCTGCCAAGTCGGTCAATGCTTTTCACGACAAGAACGTCGTTAGGCTTAAGCTTCCGTATGAGCTTCTTGTACTGCGGTCTGTTGAAGTCCTTACCGCTTTGCTTGTCGATAAAGATTTGGTCGATGCCGAAGTGTTTAAGAGCGACGATTTGACGGTCTTCACGTTGGTCTTTTGACGAAACACGAGCATAACCGTAGATTTTACTCATAAAAATTTCCTCCAGTCTGAGTGGTGTGGAATTACCGCTGACAGATTAGGAGGAAATTTTTTAATCTGCTTTTAACGTAAAGTTATTGACATTGCGAACTAAAAAGTTTATCATTTCGTCGGAATGAAGGTGGGTAAACAACCTGACGTTAAAGTTAAGAAAGGAGATGAGACGTTGTGGCTCTTGGGTCTAGGCTTCGTCAGTTGCGTAATGCCAAAGGATTCACGCAGAAGGAAGTAGCTAAAGCGATAGGAGTTTCGGAAAGAACTTACATTGCTTATGAGTTAGACGAGAGATTGCCACGAACAAAAGAGAAATATGAGAAACTAGCAGAGTTTTATAAAGTTTCTGCTGATTACCTTTTCGGACAAGAATCGGAGTATGAAAACAGACAAGTTGCAAGGATTCTTCTTAGAGAGAGAGCCGAGTTCGACAAAAATGTTGATAGGGTCATAATGGATGTTTTGGAGAAGGAAGGTTGGTTTGTAAAACGGAATCAGGAAGAACGTTTCGGGAATATAACGGCCTTTCGTCCGTCAACAGGAGAGTCACTCGTAGTGAAAGCAAGTTGCTTTTTAGCGAGTTCCGTAGCGAAGATATTATTTTCCGGCGACTTGTACAGGATTTACGGAGAAATAGCGGCGATGACTGAATCAGAAGTAAAACTTGGACATGTTTTGTTGGTAACTAATATTCAGGAACTGGTAAGTATGGCAAAAGCAAAACCACCGGTAAACTTGAAGTTAAAAATATCGGTAAGGTTGATTGACTTGAAAGCTGAAAGTCTTGGTGATTATGTCCCATTGGTGAATTGAAAAAGTCGCGAGTGCGACTTTTTGTAGGAGGAAGAAACGATGTTAAAAAAAGAGTGGAAAGGAGATTTCAGCAATGCGAGAATCATTTAGAAGAGATTACAAGTCACTATTGGAGGAAAATCCTGGAGGCAAGATTAGTCGTGTCACACAAGGAAAACTTTATTATCGTTATAAGCGACAGGGAATGGAAGTTAGTGACATGGCGGAAATAACTACGGAAGTTTCTGGTAAAGAAGACGCGAAGCTGGAATCCGAAATTCGGAAGATTAACCTTTGTATTGAAAAGTACGAGGAAGCGTGTGAGAACGAAGTTAAGGACGATATGTCCAAAGGAGAGAGTAAAGTGGAAAAAGAAGAAATGACGGTACAAAATTCTGATAGTGAAATCGTCGATAATGGACAAGAGGACGAAGTGAAAGAGAAAGTTTCGTCCGAGGAAGAAGACAAAGATATCCAAGCTGCGCCGACGGAAGAAGTCAGTATCGCTGAGACTCCAGTAGAATCGTCAGACACGGACAAAAGAACGGAGTCGTGGGAGAAGGAATTTCCTACAGCCGAAGTAAAGATAATATCGCGTGACAAGTTAGTCGCTGCACCAAATGACTGGAATTTCTTCCATCCTTTGAGCGATGAGCGTTTTGAGGATTTGAAGCGGTCCATAGAGGAGTACGGAGTTCAACACAATCTTGTCGTTCAGGAAATGGATAATGGTAAATTCCGAATTCTCAGCGGACATCAGCGTGTTCGGGCTTGTGATAGCTTATTTGAAAAAGATAGTGACGAGAAGTATCAAAAGTTCCCTTGTCGGATTTATAAAAAGGGAGAACTTAAAGAGGAAGACGCCCGACGGATAGTGATATTCACAAATACGGCACAGAGGGGAGATTTGTCTATTGAAGATCGTGTCCGTTCAGTAGAAGAATTAACGAAACTTGAAAAAGTTAAGGCATTTTATGGCTCTGGCGAAGACGTAAAGAAAAAAGTGTCGGAAATCCTCGGAGTATCGCGCTCAGCCGTATTTAGGTTGCAAAACTTAGCGTCGTTGGATAAAGATTTGCTTGCCATTTGTGGAAACAAAAGTGGAGGGAAAAAGATTAGCGTTCGCGAAGGCGAAGTGTTGAGTAAATTGACGTCGGCTCAGCAGGAACATATTAAGGGTAAAGGATACTACAAAGAGTTGACGTCGAGTCGGCTGTCTGCGCTAAAGAACTTGTCGGAAGAGGCGTCAAATGATGATATCGACGAGATTTTTGGGACGGAAAAAGAACACCGATACAGCATTGTCACCACAGTTAAACGTCCTGACGGTGATGGTTATGAGACGATCGGATTACACGTTAAAGTGGACAATAGAGAGTTGCTTGATTCTTTAAGACAAGTAATAGCTGACGACGGCGTTTTAGTGGATAATGTTAAGAAGTTGTTGGAGGCAGTCATAAAAGAATTGGATAACAAGTTATCTGTCAAGTCTGCTGATGAGAACAAAAAAGACGCCGCAGAGTAACGAGGGCGTCTGTAGAAGTAGTTGTAGAAGTTTAGTTCTACGCAGAAAAGCTAGGCGTGACGGGGCTTTACGGCATTTGTAGAAATGTAGAAGTAAAATCTCAAAAATTTTCTTTTAAGATATCAATCACAGGGGGAGGGGCACCTCTCTTTTATCTTTAATATCTGAAAAAACTTTTCGTAAAATAACTTCTACACTTCTACAATAGTGTGAAAAACTAGCAATGACGGGGCTTTTAGGCGTAGAAGTGAAATGTAGAAGTAAAAAGTAACTTCTACGCCGTGAAGCCCACCTCGTCATTGGTCTCTGACGTAGACGTTCTTCTGGATACCGTAAGGACCCATACGAGTTGAGGAATTGCTACTTTTGTGCCAGCCTTTGAGGTTAGCCATAACGGTATTGATATCTCTGAGAAGCATTTTTTCTTTGTTGAGATGTTCAGCCTCGAAAAGTTCAAAGGCAATTTCAGCGGAGCAGACGATATCCCGTTTGACAGTGCCGATTACTTGTTCATTATTGTATTCGACCCTATATCCTTTGATAAAATCACGCTTGTTACATTTATCCAATCTGTCCCAGATATCGGAGGACGGAATCAGCTTGTCAAGGTAATTTTCGATAAGGCTTATAATTTCGCTCCCCTCTGTGAATTCAGCCTGTAGTTTAGCGGCTTCGGCTAAGATGTCAGAAGGTGGCAGTAAGTTGACGTTGCCAGTAGCGGAAAATTCTTCGTTGTAGCGTTGATAAACTTCAGCCCAAAGTTGATTGATGTAGTCGTTGGAAAGTATGGCTAAGCGTTGAGGCGTAGTATTGTTAGTAGCGGTAGACTTGAGCATCCAGAAACGCCGCCCGCCGGTTCTGTCTTTGAGAGGTTCGGAGTCGTTGGTGGTTGCACTGAAAACACATTGACGAGGAAATTCTTGTGCCCGCCTAGCGTAAGGAAGCCGGACTTTATCGGTACTACGAGAGATAAAGTTTTTAATAGCCTCGTTGTCGGCTTTCTTGGTAGCTTGCATTTCGCCGAGTTCGATAATCCAAGAACCGAGAAGTTGTTCAAGTGCGTCCTTGCCGTTAATTGAATCAATAGAATTGTTGAACCAGTTGACACCAAGTTTTTCTAACACTGTGGACTTTCCAATACCTTGCGGACCGGCTAAAACCAGACAATAGTCAAATTTACAGCCCGCAACCATGACACGTTTAACGGCGGCAAGTAACCAGTAAATGGTAATACTTCGAGTGTATTCACTATCCTCAACACCTAATGTATCTATGAAGAAATTTTCAGCCCGTAGCTTGCCGTCCCATGAAGTCAAGTTGTTTAGATAATCGCGAACTGGGTGGAAAGAGTTATTGTCAGCCCCAATAATGATAGCGTCGTTCAAGAGTTGAGGAGAACGCAGACCGTAGTTTTGAGAAATGTAGAAACGTAGCTGAGCATCGTCTTTGTCAATCCAAGGCTTACCGATATCATATCTGGTTCCCCAAGGAGGAATTTTAAGCTTGATGGTTTTACCGGAAAATTTATCTTCAGCAATTAAGCCAGAAAGTTGAGGATCGTAGGTAATAATATTAACGAAGTTACCAATGGTAGGAAGAATCTTACCGTTATCGGAGCGTTCTACAGGAAGTTCGGCACTTTCTTTGTGATAATCAGCTTTGTAAAATTCACCGTTCCAAAGAGCAAGAGCGTTACTGATAGTCATCTGCCTGTAATCTTCCCGTTCTTTCCACTTATCCCGTAGAGCTAAAGCAGAACGGTTGAAAATTCTTTCCATCTGCGCGGCGTTGCCTGCAGTCCAAAAAGGCAACATAGACATGAGAGCCATGTCAGCAGAACTATCGTCATCACTGTAAGCGGAAGTATCGCCTTCGTCGAAGAGTTTGAAAAAGCGTTCGCCCTGTTTGCTGTTACGAATGCGATCGATAACTTCGTCGTCATGGAGTTGTTCCAGCAAGTTAGAATCTAAGTCGTTCAAGAGTACGGGCGGCTTGGATTCTTTTTTTTCTTGGTCAGGTATCGCAGCTAAAAATTTGTCGAACTCGGAGCGTAAATCAGAGATACTATACCGAATATCATTGAATTCAGCTGTAAAAACAGGTTTGATATTATTTTTGCCTAATTTGTAGTTAAAGGTACCAGGAACTCGAAGCACGCGGGCTAAGTCTTGAACAGCATCAACGGCTCCGCCGTATTGACCAGCATTGTGACGAATTAGCGATAAAAAATCTTTGTTAAGTTGTGTTGCCATATCACGATTCTCGTCTGTTATGGTCTGAACTTTGTCAAATAACCAATATCCGTGAAGACCGTAACCACTGTTGACGAGGATAGATGGAGTAATAGACAAGAAATTCTTAGCAGTGTCGAAGTCAGGTGGATACTTATCGCCTTGATGTTCTCCACCTTGAATGTCGATGTCACACCAAACAGAAGTTTTCCCTGTAACGTTGCTATTTTTGGCTCTCTCATGTTTTTTTAGTGGTTTGTCTGTGGTGCAGAGTCCGCAGTAAACATCATAGCCATCGTCAGAGTATTGTATAGCAAATTTAGCCATCTCATGACGGTTGTGTTCATCAGATACTTGGAAAGAAAGGGTTAATTTTTCCGTGTCATCTTTTTTCAACCATAAATATCCATATCGTTCTGATGAACTGTTCAAGTAGAGCAAGTTGAAAAAATCTAAAGCGTCTTGAATTCTTCTTTCCTTAATTTCGGTTTCTGTTGGAACTCGCAAAAGCGGACTTTGTTCCGTAATGACGGTCTCTTTCGTTAGATTTTTTTTGATGTTCAAAATAGTTTCCTCCTTTTTGCGCACAGGAATAAGATGAGTTGATTACAGGGTGGATTCTCGTATATTACCGTGCGCAGTCATTATTAATTTGAGAAATTCTCTGAAGTCGAGTTATCACGCCCGACAATTTGGGTGTTGTACAGTGCGTTAATGATGTTAAGGCGTCTTAGCGTGATGGCTTCAAGAGCAAGAACATAAGAAGCCTTGATAACAGGACGACGCATGACGAAAAGACCGGATTCAAAACGTCGAATAACACTTTTGTCAGCTCCAATAGCTTTGCTAACCTCGACTTGCGAAATGTCAGCTTGTTCTCTAGCCAACTTGAACTGTTGACCTTCAGCAAGCCAAGTATTGTACATTTGAGCGTTGCGTTGACGCCGTTTTTCTTGGTTAGCCAGAACTCGTCTGCCGATGATCTCACAACGTCCCTGTTCGGACATGTCGTTAATAGTGTTTTTTGCCATGTTTAGTTCCTCCTGAAAGCTCTAAGGGGCGATGTTGTAACATCGCCCGTTTAGAGCAGAATAGTTGATTAGTCGATTTTTGACTTGAAAGGATTTTTCTTAAAGGGATTAATCATATTGTTGCCAACAGGCGCGTCATCTTCTGGTTTGTAGTAAGTATCTTCAATCTCTAAACGCTCTGAAGTGATGAAGTGGAAGATGTTGAAGTATACGACAACCAGAAAATCATTTTCGGAATTGTTGTTGGTCTCGAAGTCTTTAATCATAGCCAGAGTAACGGCATCCCCCAACATAGTTTTAATATCCGCTGGAGAAAAACCAAGTTCCTTGCGTATAGAAATAAGAGCTTTTTTAAGCTTTGCGCTAACTTTCATTACTTTTCACCGATCCTTTCGTAAAAATATTCATTGATGTCAGAAACGCCACAGACTGTTGCGACTTTGGTGAGATCTTGAACAGAGGGAAAGCTTACAGCCCGTTCCCAGTTGCCAACAGTTGCGCCGGTGACACCAAGAATTTTTCCCCACTGCTCTTGAGTTAAACCTAGTTGCCGACGTTGTTTGCGAAGAAGCTCAAAGTTAAACGATAGCAAGTTCGTTCACCTGCCTTTCCGGAATTTTAACAAAGACGTCAACAACCGAAGCACCGTAGGCATTGAGAAGTTTCAAGAGAGTACCGACCTTGATATCAGTTATGGCATTTTCCACCCGCCAGATATAACTTCTGTCACGGTCGACTAAAGCAGCGGCCTTGTCAGTAGAAATATTCAGTTTCCGTCGAGCTTGTTTAAGAAGCCCCAAAGATAATTGTTCCATAAATTTCACCTGCCTTTACAAATAAATTACCTGTTAGGTTCTATTATTTACCACAAGTAAAAATTTTTAGTTGTTCCATAATTTTTTACCTGTCTTTATAAATATAATTACCTATTAGGTTTTATCATTTACACACGAGCAAAAAAATTTTTTTTAAAGTGTTTTATAAAACCAGAAGGGATTTCAGGAATAGCAAAATTTGTCGACCTATCAGCTATGCTCATTTTTCATAGGGAAATTAAAATTTTTAGCCCCCCCGCATTAAAAAATATGAAAATACTTAGTCATACGATAATTTTCGTGGCTAATTGATAATAACAACCCGTCAGCGTTAAGTTGACGGGCTTTTTTGTTCCAAGAAAGGGTGAATCAGGTGATAAGAAGTCCGCCAACAAAACAAAAATAGTCTCGTTAATAGTGTTCAACAAAAGTAGGAGGTTTTTAGAATGAAAAAGGTTATTCAAATGCAGACCAATACTGGTGTGCCCGTTCGTAAAGTGACGCTTAACGAACAGCAACTCGCGGCAGTTCAGGAACTTAACGGCTACCATGTAATCAACAGCGGCGCAGGCACTGGAAAGACGGCTACCCTTGTCGCCCGCTTGCAGAGGATCCATGAAGTTTATCCTACGGCAACAGTGCTGATGCTGGCGTTTTCAAAGTCGGCGGCTCTGGAGCTTAAGGAAAGAGTCGGCACCGTGTCAGGTGTGACGATTTCAACCTTGCACTCGCTGGCTTACCAGGTGCTCAAAAGTAGCGGCTGGTCGTTCACGGTCGACACAAGCGCAGAAACTCAGGCGTCGGCTATCGAATCGCTTATCAGCAATCGCACGAAGACGACGGTGGCGGAAGTTGTGAAATCCTTGCACACGCTAAAAGGAGCGTCGCGTTCGACTCTTCGGGTACGGGTGCAGTACCTTGACATGCTCAAAGAGAGCCATAAGGTAACATTTGACACAATGATAATCTTTGCAGTAAAGATACTTCGCAAACACGTGGGACTTCGCAATTACTGGCAGAATCGCTACGATTTCGTGCAACTCGACGAATTTCAAGACCTAGATTCCGCCCAAGCTGAACTTTTGAAAATTTTGGTAACACAATCAGGCAATCTTTGTGTCGCAGGGGATCATCGGCAACAGATATACGGGTTCAGAGGCGCGTGCGGTGCTATGGAAGAGTTCAGCAAGATCGCGACTATACACGAATTAACGCTAAATTATCGTTGCAATCCGAAGATTCTTGCGCTTGCCAACAGTGTCATGTTTGATTATGCGCCTTTGGTTCCGGCGACGAACACGATTTCCATTCCACCCGTTTTTTTCACGGCTAGAGATATCCGCGATGAGGCAAAGTACGTTGTTGATGAAATTGAACGACTGCACGCACAAGGACAGCGTTATGACTCAATGGCTGTGTTGCACCGTTCGTCCAGCATAACAAGTGAAATAATTAACACTTTGATTGAGCGTAAAATCCCCTTCGCTACGAAATCGCCATTGCCGAACAAGTACGTAGCTAAGCCATGGCGGGAAATCATTTCACTGTTTAAATTTATGTCTGAACCTACGTCGCTAGACGCTCTTCGCGAAATCTTGCCGCTGTTCTATCTGAAGAAGGAACGAATTGCGGAGGTCGAAGCAACCGTGGCGGAACAGACCTGTTCTCTGCTGTCGATACTTCCGACTCTGGTCCGAAAGGCGTATCATCGTGACTGTATCGTCGAAATTGTGAAGGCAATCGAAACCGCCGCGCAGATGTCGCCTGCTCAAGCAATACGTCACGTGGTCAAACACGGTCTCGACAAATATTTCGGCGAAGCAATGGTTCTGTCGGTAGAATCAGTAATCAGCGAATTGAAAGCGTATCCGACGAGTTCCGCGTTCCTTCGGCACGTTAAGGACGTTAAGGAACAGCTCGCGCAGGTGAAGACGATAGCGGCGAAGGCAAAAGACGTTCTTACGCTTTCGACGATTCACACGTCGAAGGGTTGCGAATACTCAACGGTCTTCGTCATCGGCTTGGTAGACGGCGTTCTTCCGTCAAGCCAAGACGGTGCAGACCTTGCTGAAGAAAAACGGATACTGTACGTCGGAATAACTCGCGCAAAACAACGACTGTATATGACCTACCCGCGCATAAGTGATAACGCGGTCGAAGATAATAAGCCCTGCCGGTTCTTGGCGGGGCGTTTTTAGTTTTAGGAGCTGATTGATCATGACAAGGATAAGAAATCCTACGATTTACGAAGTCAAAATTTTAATGAAAGGAGAGAGTATTATGGCCAAGAGAAAATTGACTCCCGCGCAGGAACTTCGGGAATACGTCAATAGGCTTGCTGAACGTTACGCGCACTGGGAAGAAGAACGCAGAGAGGGGTGTGTTGATCCGAATTGGTCGGACGGCGTTAATCTCAATCTCGTTCGTAATCACATTATCAATTTCAAGCGGCAAATTCGTCTCACGTGCGACAAATTCTGCTTGACGATCCCCGCGATATATTATCGCCCTCTGCCGCCCGAAATGCCTGCTGATTTTTTTGTAACGGACGGGAAAAACTATAATTCGCACCGTATCGAAAGAATCCGGAATCTGCGTGGCGCAAGTGAATCAAAACCCGTGCAGTTAACATTATTTTAAAGCCGACACAGCGTCGGCTTTTTTATTTCAAGGAGTGATTCATATGGATAAAACAACAATAATCTACAACGCTGTAGGCACGCTTATGGTTATGTTCCAAAGTGGAGCCTTCCCCGCGCAAGTTGCAACGACGATTATCAAACGTGTGGAAGGAGACACTATTCCGTCTGATTCGTGGAGTCTGGGCAACCGTCTGCTCATGGTTTCACAGGGAACGAACGACGCACGCGGCTTCCGGCAATGGCAAGAAGTTGATCGTTACGTTAAGAAAGGCAGTAAGGCGATTTACATTTTTGCGCCCTTGACCAAGAAGGTTACGGAAAAAGATAAAGTCACAGGCGAAGAGAGCGAACGAATCATTGTAGTCGGATTTAGACCAATACCCATATTTCGTTACGAGGACACCGACGGCGAAATATTACCTAAGTTCGATTATGCGCCGAAAACCTATCCGCCCTTCTTCGACGTAGCGGAAAAATTAGGTTTGAGCGTCAGCTATCAGCCGCTTCGGTCGAAATATTTGGGTAGGTACACGCCAAGCACAAAAACAATTGAACTGTGCAGTGAAGACGCGCCCGTGTACTATCACGAATTGTCGCACGCTGTGCATAACACTTTCGTAGACTTGAAAACTTACGACAAAGACAAGGCGGAAATCGTAGCAGAATTCAGCGCGTGTGTCCTTTGCGAACTCAGCGGCATCAGTGGTTATCAGTGGCAAGGCTGTAAATATATAGAACGCTACTGTGGTGCGGCAGACAAGCCCGAAATCGTCTTGAAAAAGATTATGGGTGTGCTTAACGACGTGGAAAAAATTGTCTCAATCGTGCTTGACGCTACGAAAGACAAACTGCCCACGCAGGTAACTATTAAGGGAGGGAATTGATATCATGACTTTCAATGACGTGGAACTTCAGCTTAACAATTTGGGTCTGAGCTTGAACCATGACTTGACCGTGACCGTCTCGTCGGACGAAGAAGCAGAAGACGCAATTATGGTGCTGGAAGAATATTTCAACTACGACAGCGGCTCCGAATTCGTCAAAATCGTTTGGAGCGACGCAAATTAAACAACGCAATAAGAAGCGGGAAGCCGGAAGAGGTTGCCCGTTTTTCTTTTTATTAACAGGAGGAATCCATCATGAGTAAACCTAAAATCATCGCAAAGACGACGGCTATAACGCATGAAGCTTGGCTTGCCGCCCGTCAAAAGGGCATAGGAGGCAGTGACGCCGCTGCCGTGTGTGCAATCTCGCGCTACAGTTCGCCGCTTGACATTTGGCTTCACAAAACGGGCAGGAAACCCGCTACGCCCGATAATGAGGCAATGTATTTTGGCCGCCTTTTGGAACCAGTCGTTCGCGAAGAATTCGCCCGCCGCACTGGATTGACGATTAAAACTTGCCCGTACATTTTGCAGAGCAGAGAATATCCGTTCATGATTTCCAACGTCGACGGTATTGTTACGCACAAAGACGCAAGCAAAGCAGTTTTGGAGATTAAGACGACAAATTCACTCACGGCAATTAAGGACGTAGAGGACGGACTGCCTGCCGAATGGTATTGCCAAGTTCAACATTATCTTGCGGTAACGGAACTGCCCAGAGCTTATGTTGTCGTTCTAATCGGCGGAAACAAACTTAACTGGCAAGTCATTGATCGTGACGAGGAAACAATTCAAACAATTATCGCCCTTGAAAATCACTTTTGGAATGAGTATGTGCTCAAGGACGTACCGCCACCCGTTGACGCTAATTCAGGCGACGCTCTTGCATTGCTGTATTCAACTAGCAATAAATCAAGTGTGGTTCTTCCAGTAGCGGCAGATGAACTTGTAGCGCAATGGCTTGAGATTAAAAAGGCAGAGGACGAACTCAAAGCGGCTAAGGCTACTTGCGAAAACAAACTCAAAGCTTTGCTCAAGGACGCGGAAAACGGCGTTACAAATAGCGGCTTTTCAGTGTCGTGGAAGTCGTATAGTCAAAGCCGTCTCGACAGTACAAAGCTTAAGGCGACACACCCTGAAATTGTCGAAAAATTTACCACGACCGTCACGGGAAGGAAGTTCAGCGTCAGCGTGCCCAAAGAGGCAAAGAAGTAACCATATATCGTGTCCAAGAGCCGTCGGGCGTTTTGTCCGGCGGCTTTTTTTATTTTAAAAGGAGGTTGTTATCAATGGGACAGTATTATATCCCGCTGGTAGGCAATGCGTTCGGTACGAATCGCAAAGCTTTTGACCGTTATTTAGACGGCAGATATGAGGTATCCAAACTGCTGGAAAACAGTTGGTATCGCAACCCGTTCGTCAATGCCATTTCCGCTTTGTTCTACCGCGAAGCGAACAGACTGGTATGGATTGGCGATTACGCAACGGAAGCTGACGATTTTTACTTCAAAGGTAGCAGTGCGTTCTGCTTGCCGTGCTACGAAGAGGCATGGGGCGAAGGTGCTACTCTGATTAAAACTTCGGCGTCCGACTTTACTCTCGAAGGTAAGTTTTTGCTCAACTACGACACGCGCCAGTTCGTTGACTTGGACGAGTATAAGCGGCTGTCTGTAGATAAGCACGGTTGGTGCATACACCCGTTGCCGTTGCTTACAGCGGTCGGCAATGATCGTGGCAGTGGTGACTTTCACGAGGGCAACGTCGGTTATGAAAATGTCGGTACGTGGGCATGGCATCTTCTTTCAATAGAGGACAATCGACCAAAGAAATTTCGCAAGCTTAAACTCGCGTTCAAGGAAATTATCTAAGGAGGTATTCACATGAAAAATTCTATTAAACAGCGTTGCAAGACGGTCTATCGCAAGGCAGTCGTTTACGTTCGCGCTGAAATCGAATTCACAAGCGAAGAGGACTTGGCGGAAAAAATCGCTGAGTTCGAGACGAACGTCTGTCTTGACTTGGACAATGCACACAGCGGTTACTTCGACTACGAATTGAGCTACGACGGATTGAGCGAAGTAGACGAGGACGACGTTCCGGCTTGGCTCTTCGACGATTAATCTGCGCGGCACATTTGCCACAATACCCCTACAAGCCCTCAGAATAGCCTACAACGCATTTTTAGAGGCTGTTAGGTACATTCTCCCCTACCGAAGCAAAATCAAGCCCTTAAAAACGATTTCACAGCCCTGAACTTCGGTTCGGGGCTTTTTTTATTTTCTAGGAGGAAAAAATATCATGAAAAAATTGGTTAAACTCGCTATCGACAATCTTTGGACTGGCATAGCTGACTATCGGCGTTATACACGCGAAACTGCAGTTCTTGACGACATCAGCGACGCTTTCGTTGAACGTCTTGCCGAAGATTCGGTGGAAGCCAAAGCAGACCTGCGCGGGCTGTTCAGCAAGTCCGATGCTTGGAATTCCGACCTGCAGGCTATCGTCATCAACGGAACTAAGACTCACAACCCTGACTTTTCTCTCGTGCGCAATCTTGCCGAAAAGATTTTGACTCCGGCAACCTTGAACTACGACTTGGAAAAACGCGCCCTTGTCGACCGTGCTATTAATTTTTTTGTCCGTCCCGATGAGTGCACTACTGATTATATTGCGGCTATCCAAGAACTTGCGCCGCGTGCTTATGCGCCGAATAAGAAAAAAAGCCGCGTATTTAAAGCACTGTGTTGTGCGCTCGGAGTAGCTGACGAGTCAAAGGGCAGTTTGTTTCAAAAACTTTTCGCTCAGTTTGCCGACGAACTCAACGGCAAGCAGTTGGACTTCAAGCTGTTCGTGTCGATTAACCCTGTCCACTTTCTCACCATGAGTAATCCGAAACATGACGAACGCGGCACTATGCTCACGAGTTGCCATAGTTTTAACGTCACCGATTACGAGTATAACTGCGGCTGTAGCGGCTATGCAAGGGATAAAGTTACCTTTATAGTCTTCACTGCCGCCGACCCTGACGAGCCAGAAACGCTAAATAATCGAAAGACTTCACGGCAAATTTTCGCGTATAAGCCATACAACGGACTTTTACTGCAATCGAGGCTTTATGATACAAATGGTGGTACACGTGGACATCATGGCGATTCAGACCTGTATCGTGACCTTATCCAGCGCGAGATTTCAAAGCTTGAAGGAATTCCAAATCTTTGGAAGACGGAGAGTTATGTAGGAAACAAACGGCACATTTACCTTGATACAGGTTGCGGCTTCGGCGGGTACCCGGATTGGAGTTACGCGAGTTTCAACGCAAAGATTTCAATTCACGAGTATCACTTGGACGACTTCGAGACATTTGATATCGGTACTTATGGCTTGTGTATTTGCTGTGGCGCGGAGATTTCGTCGAACCTTTACTGCGAGGACTGCCATTCCGAAGGACGCGAGACTTGCGACGATTGCGGTTGCTATTGTGAAAATATCACCGGCGTTCTTAACGAATACGGAGAACGTATTTACGTCTGCGAGTCGTGCTTGAATGAAGGATACGGCTACTGCTGTCATTGCGATGAATATTATCCTCTTTGCCATTTAACTCTCGTTGATAGTGATTATGTTTGCCAAAGTTGTATAGAAGCACACTGTGCGGAGTGCGCCTCTTGCGGTGAAATTCATCACCGGCACAATCTGCATGACGCTTACGATAGGTACGGCAATGAAGTTTTGGTTTGCGACGATTGTCGTTACGAATCTTATGAGTGTTGCCAGCACTGTGGACAAGTGCATCATGAAGACAATATGCACAGCGTACATGGTAGACGTAACTACGAAATTCGCGTTTGCGATAACTGCTTGAATAACTACTACGACGAGTGTGAGCATTGCGGCGAATACTTCAACACGGCTGACTTAACTAACGGCTTGTGCCCTGACTGCTACCGCCAGGAGGACGAGGACAATGAATAAATTGGAAAACTTTTTGCGTCCAACGCAGGAGCAACTCTTTTGGCAGCTGAGCAAACGCTTTAAAGGGCAAACGCAAATTAGTCGTGGCAACTTTATCCTTGTGAAAGGTGTCGCGCCCGTCATGCTTATAGCCCATCTGGATACGGTGCACAAACAACCCGTTCGGGAAATCTGCGCGGCAGATAACGGAAATATTCTTTCTTCCCCGCAAGGCATTGGTGGCGATGACCGTTGTGGTTGTTACGCACTTGTAAAGGTTCATGAGCAATCGGTAGTAAAACCGTGGCTCTTGTTCTGTTGTGAGGAAGAAATCGGCGGAATAGGGGCGCAAGTTTTCTGTGATTGTTACGCTCAAGGTAGACTGTCTGCTGAACTGTCGTCGCTCAAATGTTTAATTGAAATAGACAGACGAGGTAGCAATGACGCTGTTTTCTATGACTGTTACAATCCGGACTTTGAGGATTATATTGTAAGCAAGGGCTTCAAGACGGCGTTTGGCTCTTTCTCTGACATCTCGGTTATCGCGCCCGTGCTTGACGTTGCCGCCGTCAATTTGTCTGCAGGTTACTACAATGCTCACCGGCTCAACGAGTATATCGTCTGCTCCGAACTCGAACACACTATCCAAAAGGTCGTCGAAATTGTTGCCGATTCCGTCCACGCTGATTTTCCGCGCTATGAATACTGCACGGGCGATTACTGCGAAGACTACTTCAGCGACGATTATTTTTACGAAACCGATGACTTGCCCGATAACCTGCCCGAAGAGTATCACGAAATCTACGAAGAACTTCTTAGCGTTTACCTTTCCGAACAACTCGAAGAAATCAGGCTCCAGTACGGCAATCTCGTCTTGTGGCAACTGTACTGCGATGAATTCGGTTCTCCGTTTAACCGCTAATCATCAGTCAAAAAGAGTCGCTCTCGACTTTGGGAGCGGCTCTTCTTTTATTTTTTGAAAGGGGTAACTTATCATGAAAAATTTCCTCAGCGTTAAGAACAAAATCAAATTGCTCTCTCAAGTTACGAGTCTGCCCGTCTACTACGCAAGCGATTTGGAAATTATCTACGAGAGCTTGGCTGACTACGAGGGCAACCGCTTCTTGCTGATTCTGCGCACCAGTGGCGCACAACTTTGCCTCCTCGACAACCAGACCAATGAATACTGCGCCCAGAAGCTGTCGGAGTTCAAATTCTACTACGCGCAGTGCCGTGACGCACAGTTCTACTTCTACGACGGCGCGAACCTTGCGGCGATTGACCCGCTCAAGGCTCTTAAGAAAATTGCACGTGGTATCGAACGCTTCGACGAAACGCAGTTCCACTTGGACGTTGTTCACGGACTGCGTAATGAGGTCAAAGACATCAACATTCAGTAGATAAGATATTATCGGGGGCGTCTTCGGGCGTCCCTTCGTTTTTTGAAAGGAGACAAAACATCATGAAACTTGACATCATCAAAGCCGCGCTCAAGGCAAGAGTTGCTTCTCTCAATCTCAATCCGCAGGGAACTGTAGTCACCGTTCCCCGCGTTCCGGAAAAAAACGCTAAGCCGATTGAGCAGGAAAAGCCGCCCGTCGCTCCTCAATTCGATAACGTTGTTATCGGAACTAAGGCGAAAGCATTTACGAAAAATAGCAGCAAAATTTCTTCACCTCAGATTCAGCTTATTCCCGCGCAGATTTCTGTTAACAGCGGAGATAAAGTTACGTCGCCCGTTAACAGCGAACTTTCTCCTATTCCTACGGAGAAGACCAAAACTCCTACGGAGAAACCTGCGCGGAAACCTGCTACTGGTAAGATAAAAAAAACAGTTGATATCCCGCTTGCAAACATAGAAACTATTGTAGCTAAATATCTCAAGGCAGGGCGTGACTACGACCGTTTGCCCAATACGACAAAACCGACCCTGCTTAAATCTGGTGCAGAAATTCTTGCTGACGTTTTCGGCTTCAGGACTACCGCCAAAGTCATCAACCGCATTGCCGATTACGATAAGCAGTTCGTTCTCTACGAAGTGTGTGTCACGGTAATTAACTCTGACGGCAACATTATCGCAGAAGGTCTAGGTTCGTGTAATTCGCGGGAACGCAAATATCTCAAGACAGACTTCGCAAGCAACTTGAACACAGTGCTAAAGATAGCAAAGAAGCGTGCTTTCGTAGACGCTATTTTAACCGCTACTCACGCCAGCCATATTTTTACGCAGGATATGGAAGACATTGTTAATCTGCAAATCGTGGCTGAAAAGCGTATCGAACACATCAGATAATCATTAAAGAACATGTCAAACTTAGTGGAACAGGTTCTGCCTTTGCCGGAGCCTGTTCCACAAGTTGACATTTTTGAATACGTTTATGATATCTTGTTCTATCGCCATTTATGCTTTATCCAAAACTCATCATCAAAACTAAGGGAGGTTTTTCCCATGAAATATACCTATGCACGTGTCTCCACTCGTAAACAATCCCGTGACGGCAACGGGCTTGAAGAACAGATTGCCAAGCTTAAGGCTGAAGGTTACGACGAACTTATCATCGAAGAATTCACCGGTTCAACGACTAAACGTCCAAAACTTGACGCGCTGATTCAACGGCTCCAGCATGGCGACACGTTAATCGTTACAAAGTTGGATAGATTTGCCCGCACGACCGCCGAAGGTTCCTCTTTAATCAGTGATTTGCTGAAACGCGGCGTAGCCGTCCATATCATCAATATGGGCTTAATCGACAACACGCCCACCGGAAGACTTATTACAAATATTCTTCTTGCCTTTGCTGAGTACGAACGTGACATGATAATAGAACGTACACAAGCCGGCAAGGAAATCGCACGTTCTAAGGACGGGTTTCGCGAAGGAAGACCACCTATCGACCAAAAGCGCAAGGACTTTGCCGTTGACTTGATTCTCAATCAGCACAAGACGTATCGGGAGGTTGCTGAACTGACGGGCTTATCCAAATCTACGCTTGTCCGTTCTGTCAACTCTCACAGAGCCAATCTTGCTCTTCAAAAAAAAAATTTACGAAAAGACTAGATTAAAGCAAAACTTCATGGTAAAATACGCCTGAGGTGAGATGATGTCTGTTAAAGGCACTGTAGAAGACAAATGGGCTAACGCTACCATTCGAGACAATTTCATTTTCAGCAAGACTATGGAGCTTTATCCTGACTTGTGTCGGCAACTTCTCGAACTCATTCTTGATATCAAAATCAAAGAAATCAGCTATCCCGAACGAGAAAAGACTATTGAAACTCGTATTGACGGTAAAGGTATTCGTCTTGACGTTTTCGTTGAAGATAAGGGCAACAATCGCTCCTTTGACGTAGAAATGCAAGTTACTAACTCAGTGCATCTCGCCATGCGAGTCCGCTATTATCAAGGATTAATCGATATGAACAATCTCAAGCGTGGTCAGCATTACAGTGCTCTCAACGAATCATTCATCATCTTCATCTGCCCCTTCGATCGTTTTAAACAAGGTCGTCACTTTTATTCCTTTTCCGAACGCTGTGATCAAGACCACTCTTTGAAACTCAACAATAAAACCCACCACATTTTTCTAAGCACTAAAGGAACTCGTGATGACGTTCTACCTGATATCTTGGCTTTCCTTAACTACGTCGACAGCG
Source organism: uncultured Selenomonadales bacterium (assembly GCA_946406415.1). Classification (GTDB taxonomy): domain Bacteria; phylum Bacillota; class Negativicutes; order Selenomonadales; family Selenomonadaceae; genus Quinella. The sequence goes on from CAMJKR010000009.1 coordinate 18,787, forward strand.
GGATTATTTCTGGAAAATTCGTCAAAGAAATAGCCAATGCCGTTAATTCTATCAAATCTAGCGAGAAAGCGAGGCACGATTTTATGACTCTTCAAATGGCTTTACTCGAAGAACGATTGGAAGGCGAAATGCTCGGCGAACAACGTGGCTTAGCTCAAGGCATTGAACTCGGACGTAACGAAGAACGTGAAGCTCTCGCTTTCAAAATGCTTCGCAAGGGAAAATCCTTAAAAGAAGTTCACGAATTCACCGACCTGCCCGCTGAACGTATAGAACAAATTGCCGCAAATATTCCCCTTGCTTGAAGAGAAGGAAAATACTATGGATACTCAAGATGATAAAACCTCCAAAATAAATCCATTTTGTATGCTCAGACAAAAACAGCAGTCAATCGCTAACGAGCCTAATATACAGTCTCAAAACACGCCGCCTACACTTGCTCAGCTTGAAACCGAAATTAAATTTCATCTCAAACAAGCTTCTCAAGGTATTATTGAAGTCGGCAAACGTCTCATTCAAGCTAAATCATTAGTAAAGCATGGCGAGTGGAGCAACTGGCTGGAAAATAATTTTAAACTCAGCCATAGTTCAGCTAAAAATTTTATGGCTGTTGCTGAAAGATTTGGAAACAGCCAACCGATTGGCTTTTCAAATTCTACTCAAATGATTGCCTTACTTGCTCTTCCTGAAGATGATACAAAAATTTTCATTGAACAGAAAGCTTCCGAAGGGAATCCTGTTCCCGACATGTCCATCAAAACTCTTCGTAAGGAAATTAAAAAATGGAACGCAAAAAAGACTGGCGGAACAAAAGCTAAAAATGTCGACGCGCAACCCGAATCCCAAAAACAATCTGCCGTCGATGAGGAGAAACTTTTACAGTCCGACTTACAGTCTACACCTGCCGCATCTACTGACAGTGAATCTCTTGAACAAGCGTCTCTCGCAGAAGAACAATCGTCCACAGAGGCACAAGGACAAAACAAACAAACGATTTTTCCAACAGTCAAGAACATTTTGGGATTTACTGACGATGATAAAAAAGCTTTCTTTCTAGCGATTAAACCGAATGCAACCACAGAATCTGTAACCGTATCTCCATTAAAAGTTTTGGATAACCTTTTCCGAGCAATCAATGAACTTGTAGTCGTGCCTGACCTTAAACAAAAAATCTATGACTATGCAAGTGTGGATCCTGAATGGTTCTATTCGGACGTAGACAATCTTTTTAAAGTTGTTGATATCATTAAAGAAATCTACCCCCGCAAATAAAAATATTTCAATTTTGTATTTAGGAGTTGAATTTGTATAGATTAGCCAATAAACGTGAAAGCCCTGCGTGTTTTCCAGGCAACGCAGAGCTTCAACCGGTGAATGCCCATATATTCGCCAGAAGGTCTAAATTTCGGTGAATGTCGTCACAGAAATCCTTAATCCGTGTGAGTGCCGTTACACCCACCCAGAATCCTCATGAGTGTCGCTTACACCCCTTCGGAAAAGACTCACGCCTGACCGTTCTGTTTTCTTCATTTCTTAAAGAACAGAACTAATTATAAAGCAGTACGAAGTATCTGGCAAGACTTTTCTAGCAAAAAAGACGGCATTCACCGGAAAAGGTGAGTGTCGTCTTTTTCATTTATTTTTATTGGTTAAAGGAGGTGAGAGCGTCGTGGGTAGTGTAGTGAGAAGTATTAAGAATTTAAATTTAAGAGATAAAATAAAAGGCTTATTTGGTTTTGCATTTAATAGTAAGCGGCGGTCTCGTCTCGGTGTTGGCGTCCAAAATTTTGACGCCGAATGCACTCGGTACTATAGAACCGCTCCTACCGCTCCGCTTTTTGTCGAACTTCCCGACGA
>CAMJKR010000010.1 GCA_946406415.1 uncultured Selenomonadales bacterium
GCCGCGACCTCGCGCTTATGAACGCAATGGCTTACACGATTATTGAGGAGAAACGCACCGACGAAAAATTTATCAACGAGCACACGGAATTTGTTAAGGGCGCGGACGAAAAATTGACTTACGACCAGTTCAAAGCGTTTCTGCAGGATTACGCGCCGGAAAAAGTTGCTGATTCTGTTGGCATTCCCGCCGCGACGATTAGAGAAGTGGCAAGGCTTTTCTCTCAAGGCGACAGAAATACAATGTCGATGTGGTGTATGGGCTTGAATCAGCGCACGCGCGGCGTTTGGGTAAATAATTTAGTTCACAATCTGCATTTGTTGACGGGCAAAATTTGTCGTCCGGGCAATACGCCGTTTTCTTTGACGGGTCAACCGAGTGCTTGCGGCTCCGTTCGTGAAACCGGCGGCTTATCGCACTTGTTGCCCGCGCATCGCATGGTTGCCAATGAAAAACACCGTCAAGAGCTTGCGAAAATTTGGGGCGTCGAGAGTTTACCGAGCAAGCCTGGCTATCATACGCTTGAAATGTTTAAGGCAGCAGTCACGGGCGATTTAAAATGCTTGTGGGTTATGACGACAAATCCCGGTCAATCGCTTCCGAATTTAAATTATTATCGTCCCGGCATGGAGAAAACTTTTTTGGTTGTCTCTGAAACCTATCACCCGACGCGAACGAGCGAACTTGCCGACGTAGTTTTGCCTTCTGCGCTTTGGATGGAAAAGGAAGGCGTTTACGGCAACGGCGAACGGCGCACTCAACATATCGCGCAGGCAATCAAGCCGCCCGGCGAGGCTAAACCGGATCTTTGGGCGATTATCGAGTTTGCAAAGCGTATGGGCTATGAAAAGCTCGTTCCCTTCAACACGCCGGAAGAAGTTTGGAAAGAATATCAAGAGTGTCAAAAGGGTACAGCGATGATGCTTGCCTCTTATAAACGTCTTCGCGAAGGACACGGTTTTACTTGGCCTGTTCCCGACGACAATTCGCCCGAAACTTATATCCGCTACGCTGAAGGTTATGATCCTTACGTTAAGGCGGGCGAGGGCATTAAATTTTACGGCAAACCTTCGGGGCGTGCGATTATCTACGCAAGACCTCAACAAGACGCGCAAGAAATGCCCGACAACGAATATCCGTTTTTCCTCACGACGGGCAGAATTTTGGAGCATTGGCATACGGGCACGATGACTTTCAATGTTAAGGAACTTAGGACAGCTGTCCCCGAAATGTACGTTGAGATTCACCCCGACGACGCCGCTAAGTTTGGAATTGCCGACGGCGATTTAGTTGACGTGACTTCGCGACGCGCAACTTGCAAACTTAAAGCTAAAATTAATGGACGCGGGCAACCTCGTCCCGGACTTGTCTACGTTCCCTTCCACGATCAAGTTATGGAGCGCATGATTAATTTCGTTCTGCTGGACGCCTTCGACCCCGGCTCTAAGCAACCCGAATACAAAGTTTGCGCCGTCAAAATTGCTAAGGCATAAAAATTTAGGACTGCAAGCCGCTTATGACCTGCAGTCCTTTTTTATTGCTCGTCAGCCGTCGTTACGTAGCTCGGATAAACTCCCAACACGCCGTTAATCTTTTCGAGGCTCAAGCAAATTTTATGCAACGCCTGTAAATTTTCCGCCTCAATCAGCAGAATCATATCGCCTTCAGGTGTATCCTGTTGCCAACTCACTCCCGAAAATTTTTCTAAGTTGCGTCTGATATTTTCGCGCTGTTCACGTTGAATTTTAATTATCGTTCCGGAAATTGCCACGCACCTCACCTCCCGCACAGTATCTTAATCGCACTAGTCATTTTGTCAATAATTTTTGCCAAATAATTTCCGCCGCTTACTTTCTTTACATTGCCCGCCGATTTTGATAAACTATAAAAAATTTCCGCAGGAGGTGGCATAAGTTGAATATCGGCGACAAAGTTTTTTATCCAATGCACGGTGCCGGCGAAATCACGGGTATAGAGGAAAACGAAGTCGGGGACGTTCTCAGCTCGTATTATGTCTTTCGCCTGCCGATGGGCAATCTGAAACTTATGCTACCCGTCGACAAAGTGGAAGAAATCGGCTTGCGTGAACTCATTACGCCCGCGCAGGTTGAGGAAGTTGTTGGCATTTTAACGGCAGAAAGTGAACCGTTCCAGGGCAGTTGGAATAAAAGATTCAACACGAATCTTGAACGGCTCAAAACGGGAAATGTTTTTGACGCGGCGGAAGTTGCACGAAATTTAACTAGGCAAAATAACAAGAAAAAAATTTCCAGCGGTGAAAAACGTTTGCTTGACTTATCCCGACAAATTTTAATCAGCGAATTAGTTTATGTCTGCAACAAGACGCCTGAAGAAATTACTGCATGGATCGACGAACTTATTAATACACACTCGGTAGAGGACAGCTGAACGTGAACAAAAAAATTCTACTCAACTTGCCTAGCCATAAAAAATTTTTATCCGTAAAGGAATTGCCGCGCTTGTGCCGAATACATATGGCGTTTAAAAAATTTTTTTTAAGGAGCTGTTTGTAATGAGGAAAATTTTCTTGACGACGTTGCTTGTCATAATGATGAGCGCGGCGACGGCGTTGGCGGCTAACTGGCAACAGATCTACACCGACAACGACGATAACGTGATTTTGTTCGACACCGATTCCGTTGTGATCACTGCGATGACGGCAGAACACGAGGACGTAACCTTCAGCGCGTCTTTTTGCATGCGCTACAGCGACAAAGGTCGCAACGACTTAATTGCTTGGTACCGCGATTATTCAATCGTTCCGGCGGGCATCGAAAACCTTTCCTACGACATATCTACGATTCAATTCAAATTTGAGAACGGCAAAAGATATTATCACATTTCGGAGCGCGTCTCTTACACCGAGAACGGCTCACAAATTACCGGCATGCACTACACGAACGCAGAACCGACTTGGCAAGAAATTCCCGTTGCTTCAGTTGTCGACGTTGAATACAACGAGGCAAAATTGATTGTTGACGGCAAACGCTACAAAAGAGTCGATGCAGCAGATCTTTAATTTTAAGGAGAGATTGTCACGGGGCTGTTGAAAAGATTAAACTCACCCGCCCAACTTCAAAAGATGAGCTTGGCTGAACTTGAGGAATTGGCGGGCGAAATTCGCGAGCTAATCTTGACGACGGTCGCAAAAAATGGCGGGCACCTCGCGCCGAGCTTGGGCACGGTCGAGTTGACGCTCGCGCTTTATTCGGTGTTCGATTTTAGTAAAGACAGGCTTATCTGGGACGTCGGACATCAGGCTTATACGCACAAAATTTTAACAGGGCGACGCGACACATTCCACACGCTTAGGACTTTGGGAGGCATAACTGGCTTTCCAAAGCGTGCCGAGTCGCCTTTTGATTCTTTTGGCGTCGGTCATGCCTCCACGTCGATTAGTGCCGCGTTGGGATTTTTGATTGCGGCGGAGATTGAGCAGGTTGAGCGCAAAGTCATCGCGGTTATCGGCGACGGAGCTTTAACGGGCGGCATGGCGTTCGAGGCTCTCAATCACGCGGGGCAACTCAAGAAAAATTTGCTCGTCATACTCAACGATAACGAAATGTCGATTGATAAAAATGTCGGCGCGTTGTCGGAATATCTTTCTAAAATTCGACTCAAGCCGCAATTTCACCGCGCTAAAAAAGAATTCGAGGATTTCGTTAAAAATATTCCCTTCCGCGACGTCGGTCAAAAAATTTTGCTCGCGGCAAATTCCGTTCGCATGGGTGTATCGGCGGCTGTTTTTCCCGGCGCAATGTTCGAGGCGTTTGGCTTTACTTATCTCGGACCGATTGACGGGCACGATATTAAAGGCATGAAAGACGTTTTTTCTCGCGTCGGTGTGATTAATGCGCCGGTTTTAATTCACGTTAATACAAAAAAGGGCAAAGGTTATGCGCCCGCTGAAATTGCGCCCGAAAAATTTCACGGCGTCGGCAAATTCGATAAGGTGACGGGACAAGTTATAAAGAAAAAATCTCCGCCGAGTTATACCGAAGTTTTTGCTCAAGCGGTGATTGACTGCGCGGCGCGTGATGAAAAAATTGTCGCGATAACTGCCGCAATGCCGACTGGCACCGGTTTAAAAAAGTTCGCTGAAAAATTCCCGCGCAGATTTTTTGACGTGGGCATTGCTGAAGAACACGCAGTAACTTTGGCGGCGGGCATGGCGGCTGGCGGATTAAAACCCGTCGTTGCGATTTATTCGACGTTTATTCAGCGGGCTTACGATCAAATTCTCCACGACATTTGCTTACAAAAATTGCCGGTTGTCTTGTGCTTAGACAGGGCAGGGCTGGTCGGCGAAGACGGCGCAACTCATCACGGAGCATTTGATTTGGCGTATCTGCGCACGATACCGAATATGAATATCCTCGCGCCAAAAGACGAAAACGAATTGCGACAAATGATTTTCGCGGCTCTGCATAAAAATTCCCCGGTGGCAATTCGCTATCCACGCGGCGCAGGCTTAGGCGTCGAAATTAAAACGGAGCCGGAAGAAATTTCTTGGGGCAAAGCTGAAGTCCTCGAACAAAATCCTTTATCGGAAATTGTAATCTTCGCAGTCGGGACAATGGTAAAATCTTGCGTCGAGGCGGCTAAACTTTTGCGCGACAAAAATATTTTCGTCGACGTGATAAACGCCCGTTTTGTCAAACCGTTCGATACGGAGCTGATTAAAAAATCTGCGCGGGCGGCAAAACTTTTAGTCACGTGTGAAGAGGGAACTTTAAACGGCGGATTCGGTTCAGCAGTCGCAGAATTTTTAGCCGACGAAAAAATTTCAACGCCGCTGTTAAGATTGGGGATAAAAGACGAATTCATTGAGCAAGGTACACGTAACGAGCTTTTGGACATGTGCGACTTGACGGCAGAAAAAATTTCACAACGGATAATCGAAAGGCTCAACGAATTAATTTTTGGTTTCTTGACGGTGGCAACATGAAACAACGACTTGACATTTTATTGATGGAGAAAAATTTTTTCGACAGCCGCGCCCGCGCTAAAGCTATGATTATGGCTGGGAAAATTTTAGTTAACGGGCAGAAAGTCGACAAGGCGGGCACGCTGATTGCCTCCGACGCTGAAATTAAAATTCTCGGTGAGGAAATGCCTTTCGTTAGCCGCGGCGGCTTGAAACTTCAAAAGGCTCTCGACGTCTTTAAAATAGTTTTGAGCGGGAAAATTGCGGCTGATGTTGGCGCATCGACGGGCGGATTTACCGATTGCATGTTGCAACACGGCGCGGCAAAAGTTTACGCGATTGATGTCGGCTACGGTCAATTGGCGTGGAAACTTCGTAGCAACGTGCAAGTCGTCAACATGGAGCGTACAAATATCCGCAACGTCACACGGCAAGATTTTTATTACGGCTTGCCGGAATTCGTTTCAATCGACGTGGCGTTTATCTCGTTGGAAAAAGTTTTGCCTGTTGTGTTCGACGTGCTTACAGATTCGGGCGAAGTCATTGCACTAATAAAGCCGCAATTCGAGGCAGGGCGCGAACACGTCGGCAAAAAGGGCGTCGTTAAAGATAAAAAAGTTCACGCGGCAGTTATAGAAAAAATTTTGAACTTCGCAACGAGTATTGGCTTTGCAATTCGCGGATTAAGTTTTTCGCCCGTCAAAGGTCCGGAGGGCAATATAGAATACCTCGCGCATTTGGCGAAAAATTTTTCGGCGGCGGACGTTGAGATTTTATCGGTTGTTAATTCGGCACATGAGGAACTTAACAATGGCTAGGCAAAATATTTTCGGAACGGTGTTTGGAGTTGATGCGGGTATGATGCAACTTGCGGTTTTCCCAAATATGAGTAAGCGGCGGGCGGGCGAAATCGTCGACCGCATTTTTAATTTCTATCACAATAAAGACGTGCGCCTTGTCATGCCCGCAACTGAGGCGCGTCAATTTCGCAAGGACGAATATGGCTTGCCGTGCGTCGAGCGCGTTCATGTTGACATGGCACTTTCAATCGGCGGCGACGGCACTTTATTGGGCGTGTGCAGAAGGTTCAGCGGGCAGAGCGTTCCTGTTTGTGGCATTAATCTTGGGACGCTTGGATTTTTGGCGGACATTGAGCCGCGTGAATTGGAAAGCCGGCTTGCGAAAATTTTGGCGGGCGAATATCGCGTGGAGCGTCGACTTCTTTTAAGCGGATACGTTCACAACGAACTCGGCGAAAAATTTTTAGGCAATGCCATTAATGATGTTGTCATAACTAAGGGCGGCGTCGCTCGCATGTTGCACTTAAGCCTTTATGTTAATCAAACTCATCTTATGGACTACAAAGCGGACGGCTTGATTGTTTCCAGCCCGACGGGCTCGACGGCGTATTCATTGAGTGCGGGAGGTCCCATTTTAAATCCTACGGTTCGCGCCTTGCTTTTAACGCCGATTTGCGCTCATACTTTCCAAATGCGTCCGCTTATTGTCAACGAGGACGACGAAGTTTTTATAAGAATTTCTGCGGCGCAAGATGTTATGGTTACGCTTGACGGACAAGTAAGTCATAAGATTCAACCCAACGACGATATTATTGTTCGCAAAGCTAAGGACTCTGCGCAGATTGTCAAATTCGACGACAAAAATTATTATGACGTTCTTAAAGCTAAGATGTGGAGTAGCACTTAGGAATTGTTCGCCGCGCTTCTTTTCTGTCGCCTGTGCAACTTGATATTTAATTCGCAACGTGTTAAGCTTTTAAAAAATTCGTGGAGTGATTGAGTTGGAAAAATTTATCGGTGCGAAAAAAATTCTTGAGAAAAAACGCGAATACATTATGCCTTGTCTTGGACATTTCTACAGCGACCCGCCGCAATTCGTGCGCGGCGACATGCAATATCTTTTCGACGCGACGGGCAAAAAATATTTAGATTGTTACGCCGGCGTTTCCGTGATTAATTGCGGGCATTGCAACCCGTTCATAACCGAACGCATGATTGAGCAGATTAAAACTCTTCAACACGTCTGCAACATTTACTTAACGGAGAATTTTGTCAATCTTGCCGAACGGCTCGCTGAAGTTGCGCCTGGCGATTTGCAAAAAAGTTTCTTCTGCTCGACAGGCACTGAGGCTAATGAAGGCTCGCTATTGCTCGCGTCGATTTATACAAAAAGTTCAGAGTTTATCGCGTTGCAAAGCGGACTGCACGGACGTACGAAACTGACCATGAGCTTGACGGGGATTGGCATGTGGCGCACTGACCCTCAACCCGTCGGCGGAATAAATTTTGCGCCCAATCCTTATTGCTACCGTTGCCCGCTCGGAAAAAATCCTGCGACGTGCGACCTCGCCTGCGCGGACAAAATCGAAACGATTATTCAAAGTGCGACTTCCGGCAAGCCCGCCGCGCTGATTGCTGAACCGATTCAAGGTAACGCGGGAATTGTCGTGCCACCCAAAGGTTATTTCAAGCGCGTCAAAGAAATTTTGGAAAAATACGGCGCGTTGCTGATTGCCGATGAAGTTCAAACGGGCTTTGCTCGGACGGGCAAAATGTTCGCCATTGAAAATTTCGACGTGACACCCGACATTATGAGCGTCGCAAAAGCACTCGGCAACGGACAACCAATCAGCGCGTTTATTTCGACAAAAAAAATTGCTGACACTTACACTCGTCCCGGCGCGTCGACACTCGGCGGCAATCCCGTTTCCTCGACGGCGGGGCTTGCTGTGCTCGACTACATTAAAGAAAAAAATCTTATGGCAAATGCTAAAGCTCGCGGCGAACAGCTAATGAGCGGCTTGAAAACTTTGCAAAAAAAATTCCCGATAATCGGCGACGTGCGCGGTATCGGCTTAATGGTCGGTGCGGAATTCGTTCACGCGGATAAATCGCCCGCCTTTAAAGAACTCGACGAACTTTTAGAAGAGCTTAAAAATCGCGGCTTTATCGTCGGCAAAAATGGTGTCGGCAGAAATGTTTTGGCGTTCCAGCCTCCGCTCGTAATTACCGCGCAAGATATTGACGACGTGTTAAACGCGATTGAATTGATTCTGGAGGGTAAACATGGACGAGAATAAAAAACCGAAATCCTTTACGGAGCAAATCTCAAGCAATTTTTTCAAAGGGTTATTAATCGTCGTACCGCCCGCGATAACGGTTTTCGTAATTAAGTGGCTCTTCGAGTTGACGGAGGAGACAATCGGAAATTATTTGCCCGCCAAATTGCCTGGCGCAGGGCTTTTAATTGTTTTAGTGGCGATTTGGATTGTCGGCGTGCTTAGCGGCAATTTTTTATCCAAGAAAATTTTGGCGTTCTTCGACGGCATAATTGGAAAAATCCCCGTCGTGAAGTTCATTTACAAATCAGTCAAGCAAGTGTCAAAAGCGGTCTTTGAATCAGATTCGATGTTTAAAAGCGTCGTACTCGTGCCCTATCAAAAATCCTATGTGCTGGCGTTTCAAATGTTAACAGTGCCCGAACCGATTAAAGAAAAACTCGGCGACGATTATGTTTGCGTCTATATGCCGTGGAGCATGAACATGACGGCGGGAATGAATTTCTTCGTAAAAAAATCCGACGTGATAAAGCTGGACATGTTGCCGCAAGACGCATTGCAATTCATTTTGACGGCGGGAACAATTTCAACGGCAGGACTTATCCCAACAGACTTGGAGAAACTTAAAGCCGCTGAGCAACGTGGCGTTAACGTTTCAGACATTGCCCGCGACGTGGTTAACAAAGAAAAATAATTTGGAGAAAAAAATTTGGAGACTTTTACGGTTGAAGCTGTAGTTTTAAAAACGGACGGATTAACGGCAGGACTTATCTCAACAGACTTGGAGAAACTTAAAGCCGTTGAGCAACGTGGCGTCAACGTTTCAGACATTGCCCGCGACGTGGTTAACAAAGAAAAATAATTTGGAGAAAAAATTTTGGAGACTTTTACGGTTGAAGCTGTAGTTTTAAAGACTGACGATTTTGGCGATGCCAACAGAGTAGTTACACTTTTTACCAAAGAATATGGCAAGCTTGAGGCTAATGCTTACGGTTGTCGACGTTCGCGCAGTCCGCTTTCCGGCGCAATGCAAATGTTCAATCACATATCGGCGCAAATCACTCGCGGCACAAAAGTTGATACGATTCGCGACGCGGACATTTTAAATTTTTACGACGCATTGACTAAAGACTTGGAGCGGCTGGCTTATGCGTCGTTGCTTTTTGAAATTGTCAATCGCATGACATTTCCGCGCCAACAGGAGCTTGAGACTTTTGAATTGTTAACAAAGTCTTTGCCCGTGCTTAGCACACGCAATCCCAAAATCGCCGCGCTTATCGGAGCTTGCCAATTTATGGAGACTAGCGGCGTGCAACTCAATTTCAGTCGGTGTGTTCATTGCAGAAAGGAAATTGTCGGCGACGCGGCGATTAGTTTGCTTGACGGCGGCGCAGTTTGCTTGGATTGTATCGACGCCGCGCAGGATACCAGACCTTATCCCGAAGCCCTGCGCAAAACTTTTGAAACTATGCTCGGCTTTAATTGGCGCAACGATATTAAGCTGACTTTCAACACGCGGCAACTTAACGCGGCAGAAAATTTTTTTATTGAATATGTTCAATCGATTTTGGGCACCGGCTTAAAATCTGTGCAATTCATTCGCGACTTTATAAATTAAGCCGCTCAAGGCGGCAGAAATTTTTTTTATTGAATATGTTCAATCGATTTTGGGCACCGACTTAAAATCTGTGCAATTTATTCGCGATTTTATTTGACAGTCGGATTATCGTTTTCGGCAATGTAAGCTCGCGCCGCCGCTACGACTGCCTTTTTTAATTCCAAAATCGGTTTGTTCTTAACTTGTGCGCCCGCAACATTTTGATGACCGCCGCCGCCAAATTTTTCCATGATAACTTGAACGTTTAAATCGCCGCTCGAACGTGCACTTATCCCGACGGTATCATTTTTCATTTGGAATAAAATTATCGTCATGCGCACGCCCTCAACACGCAAAAGCCCGTCAGCCGCTTGCCCAGCGATTGCTTGCACGTTCGGAATAATATGATCAATGTAAGAAACGACAAGCCCGCCCTCGTAATACTCCGATTGCGCTTTTGTCTTAGCAAGTGAAACTGTCGTCTCGTAATCCGATTTGAAAAGATAATTCACAACAACAGGATCCGCTCCGCTCCGACGCAGATAAGCCGCCGCCTCAAAAGTTCTCGCGCCCGCCTGTATAGAAAAATTCTTCGTGTCGACGACAATCCCCGAATAAAGCGCGGTCGCCGCCAATTTGCCAAGTTTAACTTTATCGTCGAAATACATCAGAAGTTCCGTAACCATTTCGCACGTCGAACTGGAACCTGGCTCCAAATAAGATATTGCAGGATTTTTAATCGTATTCTCGCTGCGCCTGTGGTGGTCAATGACTACCACTTTTTTTATCCGTTCAAGCAAAACGGGCGCGGCAACCAAATTCGGAATAAAAGTATCCACGACAACTAACAGCGGCTCCAGTGCGGTAGAAATGGAAACTTCATTCGCGCTTACGAATAAATCTTTATAAGCCTCGTCCTTTTCAAGCAAGTCAATAATTTTTTCCACGCTGTCAAGCCAATTACTTAAGACGATATGCGCAGGCTTATTTAAACTTCGCGCCATTAGCGCAATACCTACCGCCGCCCCGAACGCATCATAATCCTCGCGGGTGTGCCCCATGATAAAAATTTCATCTGCCGCCTTTATTGTGTCGCTTATCGAATGGCTCATGACACGCGCCTTAACGCGGGTATTTCTCTCGACTGCCTTAGCTCGTCCGCCGAAGAATTGCATTTTGTCTTTAAGGTTGACTGCTACTTGATCGCCGCCGCGTGCCAATGCCAAATCTAATCCCGCTTGCGCCTTAACTCCCAATTCGTTCATGGACTGTTCGACGGAAGGTTTTTCGGCAACTGCCGCCCCCATTGACAACGTTACCGGCAACTGATTTTTGTTGACTAACTGCCGCACTTTATCCAGCACGGCAAATTTTTGTTCAATCGCTATGTTCAAAGCGTGTTGCTCCAAAATTACCAAGTATAAATCGCTCGACACCCGACGCATAAAGCCCGCCAATGACGTTACCCACTCCTCCAAAATTTCGCTGACTGATAGTATTAACGACGTCTTTTCTGCCTCGTTAAGTCCTTGCGTCACTTCGTCGTAGTTGTCAATTTGCACATAAATAATCGCCGTGCGACTGTTTGCATACTCAACTTTTAAATCCTCGTAAGGTGTGACTTCCCGCGCAAATAGCACGATCATTCGCGAATAGTCCTCATTTGCTTGCAGTTGACGATATTTTACTAAGAAATGCCGATTAAATTCCTCAACCGTATTGTCTGCTGTTTTACGTCGCCGCAATGATTTAACAGGATATTCGCCCTCCATTTCCGCAGATGCGCCGTCTTTGGGAATGAACGAAAGAATTTCTTTAGGCACAAGTCCCTCCCAAAATTCCTCAATGTCCATGCCCTGCTGAGGAATTACTTCCGCAAAATCCTGCATAACGGAATTGCACCATTGAAGCCGCCCGTCCTCGTCCACTACGATTATTCCTTCCGGCAATTTCGTCATCGCGTAATACATCATGTCATTGAAGTTGCCTATAACATTTTCCGTGTATTCCTTAAATCTTTTTTCCCGCTCCAATCGCCGCACGCGAGCAAACCAAATTAATAATGCCCACATTAAAAGTGACATTGCGCCCAAAATTTTGTTGTACTGCGAAAGTGTCACGACCATTACTAACATTACGGATAAATTTATTACGGCGTCCGGCCACGCAGATAAAATTCTCGGCATTTAATCACCGCCCTTTGAAAGTCTTTTGCGGTAATCGAACAGCATATCTATCAAACCAGTTACCGCCACCAGTTGCAGGAAAAACATATTCAACACGAACAGCACGTACAAAAAACGCCGCATGAATTTTGAAACTTTATATCGGTCGAAGATAAACGACAGCAACGAAAATCCTTGCACAAGCCCGACTAGCGCGGAGACTATCAGCAAGTTCAGCGATATTTCGTAAATCCCCGTCCAACTGCGCGTTAAACCCCAATATATTCCCAATCCGCCGATTATTGCCGTGTAGCAGAATATCGCAGGAAATTTCCATTCAACGAACGGCGGCATTGTCGGGAGTTTAAGTTGCAGTTTAGGGAAAATCCAACGCGCCGTGAACCAAACCGCCAATGTATTTATCAGCGCGGTCAACATTATCAGCGTCGGCATAAGAAAAGCCAGCGTCTGTAATGCCGGCTCCACTTGCGTTTTCGCCTCTGCAATGCGTTCCTTTTCGACGCCCATGCTTTCATACATTGCAAAGGATTCGTTAAATGATTCGCGCACCATTTCTATTTGCGTGTCGATTAAATTTATGTCCATTAAGACAATCAGCAAGCCGAGTGTAAAAACCTGCGCGGCGGAGGCAACCATTAACGTTGATAAAAAAATTTTAGCCGCGCCGAAATTTTTCTGCACGCACCAACCGAGTATCACGCCGCATATCCCAAAGCTCAAGGCGAGCCGTATTGCCAAAACCGGACTGATTAACATTGACAGCAAAATAAACGTGACGACGAGCGCAGTTAAGCCCTTGCTCGCTCCTTGCCGCGCCGTCAAAACCGCCAATGGCACCGCGCAAAAAAATTCTGCAAACATGCCGATAATCGGTACGTAAACTGTGACAAGTCCGATTATTACCGTTATCGCCACGAGCAAGCCGCTTTCGATTGTCGGTGTAATTCCTCTTCCCATTCTATTTACCTTCCAATGTCGTACCGTTAATTTTATACGAGCTGTTGTTAATGCGGAAACTCGTTGCGGTAAAATCTTTCAGCGTGATTGCTTTTTGCGTCGAGCCAATTTTAAATGCAAGTTCGTTTTTACTTTTGTTGTAGCTTGCCGAAAATGCGCCGGTAATCTGGAGCATGTCATTGTTTTCAAAGCCGTAAATAACGTCTCTGCCGTCGCCGCTCTCGTAAATGAACGTATCAGCTCCCGCGTCGCCATAAAGTGTATCGTTGCCTTTGCCGCCCCAAAGCGAATCATTGCCCGCGCCGCCGTAAAGTTTATCGTTGCCAGCATCGCCGCTTAACGTATCATTTCCGGCATCGCCATAAATTATATCCGTGCCCGCGTCGCCGTAAAGTTTATCGTTGCCAGCCTCGCCGTTTAACGAATCATTACCAACGCCGCCATAAATCGTATCTAAACCTGCGCCGCCGTAGAGTTTATCGTTGCCGGCGTCGCCGCTTAGTGAATCATTGCCTGCGCCGCCCAAAATTATATCCGCGCCGACTTCGCCGAAAATTTTATCGTTACCGGCGTTGCCAACGAGCGAATCATTACCCGCGCCGCCGTAAATCGTATCATTGCCCTTGCCCGCCGCGATTGTGTTCGGATTTTTATTGCCAATAATTTCTATGCCGTTGCTGAGCGATGTGGCAACAACTTTTTTAACGGAGGAAGAATATTTGCTTAAGTCAAGCGTCGTGTCGCTGTATTTTTTCGAGACCGTCAAGACAGAATTTTTAACTGTGACGTTCTTGGAGTTATCCGTTGTAATTCTTGAATTCGGGTCGGCAACTTGCTTAGCCAGATAGCGCAGGAACATGTAGCCGCCCGCATAGGTGTAGGCACTGTTGCTGTTAGTCGTTAAGCTCAAAATTTTCTCAAGCTTTGCGGGATTTTCCGCTAAAGTTTCAATGGCGTCCGTTCTCAAGTCGTCAATTCCGTGCGTGAGTTCCGCTAAGCCCTCTTTGATAAAAAGCGGCAGAGATTTAAAATTGTCAACTTTAGCCATCATTATGGAGTGGGTAAGTTCGTGCGAAATTGTCCTGTCCAAATAGCCTTTCTTATTGCTTATGCCGTTAACGTCCGTGCTTTTTATGTTGCTGAAATACGCCCTGTTAATCGTCAAAGTCAGCATGTACCGCCCGTTAACTTTTTTAGGATAGTCGCTGTAGGCAAGATAGCCGGCGTTAGATTTATTTTCAAACACGACGTTAATCTCTTTAACAGTGGCGTCGTCGTCAGCAAAGCTGTAGCCGTAGGATTCTTTAATTAAGTTCAAAGTTTCTTCTGCCCACCAAGTTTTAAGAGCTTGCCAAATGATTTTCTCGTTTTTTGTCAAGCTAGTGGTTTTGGCGAGCCGAAAAGTTAAACCGTTCGTGGTAAACGAAGTTCCGGTAAAGCTCGTATCTAAACTGCCGCTTTCGGGTACAATGCTATCTTTAGTTTTAGTAGTTTTGCCGCCCGCGTCCGAACCGGTAATTGCTCCGGTGTCGTCGTTGTCTAAAATTATTCCGCATTTTTTGAGCAGAAAATTTGTCGCGCCTAAACTCTTACAATCGCTAATCATTTTATTTATCGCGGCGGTTATGTTTGAAAAATATCCGTTCGAGGCGTATTTAACAGCCTTATCGAGTGCCTTCGTGCCTGAAAGGCTTGTCTTGTCCAACGAGCGCATAAATTTTTTTATCACGCTTAATTGGCTGGTTGCCATAAAAATCGCTCCTTTCCGTGCAACAAAAAATTTGGCTAAGTATAACATAAGCACAAAACTTTTTGCAAAAAATTCCGCCGAATTATTCAGAAAAAATTTCGTGGCAAGTGTATTCAATATACCTCCGCGAAATTTCTTGACACTCGGCGGGCGTTATGATAATCTACGCAAGGTTTTTAAAGCAGTAAGGAGCAGTACCCAAGTCGGTGAAGGGGACGGTTTGCTAAATCGTTAGGCTCGAAAGGGCGCGGAGGTTCGAGTCCTCTCTGCTCCGCCATAATGAAAATATTCCGCCCTTCAATGAGCGGTTCTCTAAAATCGTCGTGCGAAGTGCCGTGCGGCGATTTAAATGTTTAAGGAGGTCTTAACAGTGGCTAAAGTCAACGAAAATTATTTGAAGCTCCCCGGCAGCTATCTTTTCTCGGAAGTCGGTAAACGCGCCGCCAAATTCCAAAAGGAAAATCCCGACGCAAAAATTATTCGGCTCGGTATTGGCGATGTTACTCGCCCGCTCCCGCAAGTCTGTATCGACGCAATGAAACGTGCCGCCGACGAAATGGGCAAGGTTGAAACTTTTCGCGGCTACGGTCCCGAACAAGGTTATGCATTTCTGCGCGATAAAATTGCTGACTTCAATTATAAGCGTCGCGGGCTTGACGTTAGTGCGGACGAAATTTTTATCAGCGACGGCTCCAAATGCGACTGCGGCAATATCCAAGAAATTTTCGCGCTCGACAGCAAAATTGCAATCGCCGATCCTGTTTATCCCGTTTATCTTGATACGAACGTTATGGCGGGCAGAACCGGCGACTTGAAAGCCGACGGACATTTTGAGGGCGTTGTTTATCTGCCCTGCAGTGCTGAAAATAATTTTTCGCCGAAGCCGCCCGCTGAAAAAGTCGACATGGTTTATCTTTGCTCCCCGAACAATCCGACGGGCACGACACTTGATAAGCCTGCATTGGAAGCTTGGGTTGCCTACGCTAAAGAAAATGACGCCGTGATACTCTTCGACGCCGCCTACGCCGCTTACATCACCGAAGATAATGTTCCGCGTTCGATTTACGAAATTGACGGCGCACGCGACGTGGCGATTGAGTTCCGCTCTTTTAGTAAGACTGCCGGCTTTACCGGAACTCGTTGCGGCTATATTGTCATTCCCGAAGGATTGACGGGCACCACGTCGACGGGCGAGCGCGTTCCGTTTAAAAATCTTTGGGCGCGTCGTCACACTACAAAATTTAATGGCACGAGTTACATCACGCAACGCGGCGCAGAGGCAATTTACTCCGACGAAGGTCAAGTGCAAGTCAAAGAACTCATAACTTACTATCTGGAGAACGCCAAAATTATTCGTGAGAGTTTAAGCGCGGCGGGCTTGACGACTTACGGCGGAATTAACGCGCCTTATATCTGGCTTAAAACGCCCGCTGATATTCCGTCGAGTTGGGATTTCTTTGACGTCCTTTTGCACAAATTGCATATTATCGGGACGCCCGGAGCGGGCTTTGGTCCTTGTGGCGAAGGCTACTTGAGATTAACTTCCTTCAACAGCAGAGAAAATACCATTGAGGCTTGCGACCGTTTAAAAAACTTTAAAGGTTAATCTTAAAGCTTTAATTATTGTGACCGAGCTTTTTGGCTTTATCGAAGTCCGCTTTAGACTTTTCTGCCTCGCCTAATTCCTGATAACATTTCCCGCGCAGATAATAAATTTCGCCATTATTCGGCTTGAGTTCAATAATTTTTGTGTAATTTTCTATTGCGTGCTTATATTTTTTCAAACGGCTATAATTTTGTCCTAAATTGTAATACGCCTTATCAAATTTCGGATTTAGCTGAATGGTCTTGGTGTAATCTTCAATCGCCAGTTTATATTTTCCGAGTTCGTCATACATCATGCCGCGATTATAATATGCTTGCGCTGATTTCGAGTTTAAATCAATTACTTTGCTATAATCTCGAACAGCGCGTTTATTTTGCTTTAAATTACGATATGCACCCGCTCTATTGTTATAAGCCAACGATAATTTTGGATTTATTTTAATTGCTTTATTGAAATCCTCAATCGAACGCTCGTATTGTTTTAAATTGTAATAAGAAACTCCGCGTTTTAAATATGCTTCCTCATAATTCGGATTTAATTTAATTGCCGCGTCGTAATCTTGAATTGCCAGCTCGTATTGTTCCGCTTCTGCATAATTGTTGCCGCGATTGTAATATATTTGCTCTGAATCCGGATTTAATTCTAGTTCCTTTTCGTAATCTTGCGCGGCTTGCTCATATTGATTCATCAAACGGTAAGTGACGGCGCGATTGTTATAGGCTTCAATATAATTCGGATTAAATTCGACTGCTTTATTTAAATCCTGAATTGATTGCTTGTACTTTTTTAAATAACGATAAATGCGTCCGCGATTGCAGTACATTTCGGCAGAATCCGGATTAAATTCTATAACTTTTGTGTAGTCTTTAATTGCCTGTTCGTATTGGTGCTGCTTATCATAAGCTAAGGCGCGATTTTTATATGTCTCGACTAAATCCGGATTTAGTTCAAGAGTTTCAGTATAAAATTTTATCGCGCCCTCATAATCTTTAACGTAAATAAGTTTATTGCCGTCTTCGAGCTTCTGATTAGCTAAAAAATCACGGTCAACTTGTTCAATCTGCTCACGAATGTTATCTTTATCCGCTTGAGTTATGGCGCGATTATATTTCTCTTTTAAATCGGCAATTTGAGCGTCATTTTTAGCTAACGCGTACTTTAAAGCATTATTCTGTTGAATTATTATCGTTTTGTCCTTGTTGTCGCGTTTCATGAACTCAAAAATATCATCCGTGTCGATTTTTGCTTCAAGCGTTGCCGTAAATGTTATTCCGTTATCGTCAGCAATTTTTTCGTTAAAAATTTTCATTGCATTATTTGTTATGGCGGAATTTTCGTCTAAAGTTAATTGTACATTGACGGATTGCGAAAAATCCATGAGATACGCGACGGATTTATTTTGAGCGTCCTGTTTAGCAAGTTGAATCGCACGTTGTTGAGCAATTTCGGGATTTTCAAAATCGCTCATGGCATATTTGCCCTCGCCGACGAAAATTTTTGTAGCTGCGCCGACAATTTCCGCATTGAGCAATAAAAGCGTGACAATTAGCAAGGTCGATAAAAGTTTTTTCACAGCTAATACCTCCTAAAAATTTTTAGTTCTTATATCCGAGTTCTTTAGCTTTTGTAAAGTCGGCTTGAGCTTTTGCCGCGTCGCCGAGTTGCTGATAACAAAGCCCGCGAAAGTGATAAGCATTGGCATAATTCGGTGCTAGTTCAATGACTTTGGAATAATCGGTTATAGCCGCCTCATAAATTTTTTGCTTACGGTAGGTATCGGCACGATAAAAATAACCATCTACACTTTTAGGATTTAGTTCGACAACTTTGGAATAATCGGAGAGGGCTTCATCATACTTTGCCAAGTCGTAATAAACATTGCCGCGATTAATATAGATAGCGTCCGAATTTGGCGCGAGTTCCAAAGCTTTGGCGTAATCGACAAGAGCCGCATCGTAATTTTTCCGCTGACGATTAATTATTCCGCGTTTATAGTAGGCATTTACATTGCGCGGATTAAGTTCAATGGAGCGATTATAATCGGCAAGAGCGGTATCATAATTCTTTAAGGCGTAGTAAGCGTTGCCGCGATTTACATAAGCATTGGCATAATTCGGCGCAAGTTCGAGGGCTTTATTAAAATTTTGAATCGCCTGTTCATAATTTCCCAAATAAACATACGCATTGCCGCGACCGTTGTAAGCATAGACATAATTCGGATTAATCGCCAGAGCTTTATCATAATCGGCAAGAGCGGCTTTGTAATTTTTAAAAACGGTGTAGGCATTGCCGCGATTATTGTAAGCCAAAGAATCGTTCGGATTTAAATTCAAAGCTTTGTTGTAGTCGGCAATCGCCGCGTTGTAATTTCTCAAATTAAAATAAGCATTGCCGCGATTGTTGTAAGCGTATTCAAGATTCGGGTGGAGTTGAATAGCTTCATCATAAAGTTTAACAGACTCTGTGAATTTTCCCTGCGAATAAATTTCGTTAGCCGCAATATATTTCTGCACGCCGAGATAATTATTGTTAATCTGCTCGAATTCGGTTTTAATCTGCGCAAGCTCCTCTTGAGTTGTGGCATTTTGAGCACGCCGCCGGAGTTCCTCAACTTTTTGCCTGTCCTCAGCAGTCAACGTTTGTTCGATTTTATTTCGGCGGAGCAATGCTTCTTTATTTTCCTGCGCCATTTCAATCCAGTTTGAAATGCCGTCCGTGTCGACGCTGATTTTTACTCGTGCCTTAAAAATTATCACGGAAGTTTTTTCCGAGTGCTCAATTATTTCCGTTTCGTAATCAGTCCCGCCAACTTCCTTAATGTTGTTGTTGATTATAGCAAACATTTCTTCTGCGGTGAGCGTGGCATTTCTCGAAAGCGACATTGACATTAAATCGATACTTGCTTTATTTTTGGCGTCTTGAAGGGCGGCGTCCTTAGCGCGAAGCTTGGCGAAGTCGGGATTTTCGATAGGACTTGTAAAACTTTCGCCATAACCGTCGTAAATTTTAATTTCGGCGTGGACTGTCGACGCAAAAAGAAATATTCCCGTCAAAATAATCGCCGTAAACAGTCGCCTCATCTTAAAATTCCTCCTTTTAATTTTCAAAGCCGAGTTGCTTAGCTTTTGCAAAGTCGGCTTGAGCTTTTGCCTCGTTGCCCAATTCTTTATAAGCTCTGCCACGCCAATAATAAGCAAATGCATAATCCGGGTCAAATTCAAGCATTTTAGTGTAATCGGCAATCGCCTGCTCAAAATTTTTCAACCAAAAATAAGCACCGGCACGCAAGTTATAAGCTTTAGCACTTTCCGGATA
>CAMJKR010000011.1 GCA_946406415.1 uncultured Selenomonadales bacterium
TAGCCAATACTATCCCGCGCCGCACTCGACATGCTAAAACCCCGCGAAACAGACCATAGCATGTGTTGATAAGTTGCCAACAAATGCTATAGTCTGTTTCGCGGGGTTTAGCGAGCCATTTCTTTCACCCGCCGCAGTCGACATGATTAAATACGCCGCCGCGCAACGGGAAGTTAGCTTGTTCACAACGCTAGTCGGCTTGTCAATTAAAGGCTTTGAAGAAATTCGTTGCATTCCTTTTCGCAAGGTCGTTTTGCATCTGCCCGATGAAAAAAATTTTGCCAATATTCCCGTGACAAAAAATTATCTCGAACTGTTGAACGTCGTCCTTCAAACGAAAAAGCCAAACGGAGATTTTTTTGTCGATAAAATTATATGCCAAGCTCCGCCAAAAAAAAGCATCTTGCCGTTGATTGTAGGACAGTTCCACGTCTCATGGAATATGACGAATCGCTCCGGTAATTTATCTTGCTCGGAGCTTGCCGTTATCGAAAATTTTGAAGGAGCTTTGACTTGCAGATTATCGAATCATAATCATAATGTTCTTTTGCCGAATGGCGATGTGGTTCTCTGTAGTATGGATTTTGGGCTTAAACACACTTTGGGAAACTTATTATGCGATGATTATTATACTTTGATGAGTTCGCCAACAATGAGCTTTATAAAGACAGCAACAAAGAACGCGGCTTCCAATTTGCTGTGCCGAACGTGTTCGGAGGCTGTCAGAATTTAATTTAATTGGGAGGTTAATCGTGTTTTACATAATTGCCGACACTCATTTGGGTCACACCACCTTTAAGAAAAATGGACTGCGCCCTATAGATTACGAGGAGCAAATTTTTTCTAATTGGAATCGGCTGGTTAAAAATGAAGATACGGTCATTCATTTGGGCGACATTGTTGAAGAGGACAACCAAGAAATGCTCGAAAAATTTCTCGCGTTGCCTGGCAAAAAGATTTTAATTCGCGGGAATCATGATACTGATACTGTTGTGGAACGTTTGACTTGCGGCGCGAATTTTTGTTGCGAGGAATTGGTTGTAAACTTCGCGGGCATGAGAATTTTATTTACTCATAAGCCGAAGTATCGTCATGAATACGACATAAATATCCACGGTCATCTTCATACCGTCAACACGTTATCGGACGAAAAACTTTTTTTGCCCGTCGCCTTAGAATATATAGGCTACGCTCCTTTGGCGGTGGACGATAAATTTATTGCGAAGTTGAAGAATTTAGTTGAAAATTTTTGGTTGCGAAATGAAAAACCTACGTCAGAACAGTTTAAAACTTTCGGAGAAACGGCGGTAGTTTTTCCGCAGGTTGGTAAAGAAAATAACGTCTGTAAAAAGAAATCGGATTTGCTATTGAGGAGGGCAAAGATGGAATTTTTTATCGACAATAATTTCCTTGACAATTATACTGTGAGAATTCAAAGTCAAGAACTTCAAAAGCTGTTCTTGCATGGGAAAATTCCTTTTGAAGAATTCAAAAATGAAATGATATTACTTGACAGTCGTAAAACGCACTGTATGGAGACAGTAAATGGAAAATCAGCAATCGAAAATCCCTGTTGATTCGCTTTTTTTGGTAACAGGTGGCGCAGGTTTTATCGGCTCAAATTTATGCGATGCTCTTTTAAAAAAAGGGTATCGGGTGCGTTGCTTAGATAATTTGTCAACCGGCTCTAAAAAGAACGTTGAAATTTTTTTGCTCAATCCGAATTATGAATTCATTGAGGGCGACATTCGAGACTTTGAAGTTTGTAAAACGAGTTGCCAAAATGTTGATTACGTTTTGCATGAAGCGGCTTTGGAAAGTGTAACGCAAAGTTTTGAAATGCCGTTGCTTTATTTTGATAATAATGTTGTCGGTATGGCGAACATGCTTGAAGCGGCAAAACAATGCAACGTGAAGAAATTCGTTTATGCTTCAAGCTCGGCGATTTATGGTGATTTGCAAGCTTTGCCGCAAAGCGAAGTTGCAGTTGAAAATTGTCTTTCGCCATATGCCGCAACAAAGCTGATGGGGGAGAAGTACGCTCACCAATACAGTCTGAATTTTCGGTTGGATACTTATGGTTTACGATATTTTAACGTTTTTGGGCGCAGGCAAAATCCATACGTTACAAATGCGGCGGTCATTCCGCTTTTCTTAAAATGTTTGCTTAATGATGAGGCACCTACAATTTATGGCGACGGGCGTCAATCTCGCGACTTTACTCATATTGATAATATCATTGAGGCGAATCTTAAAGCTTGCAGTGCTCCTTCAGACATTGCGGGGGAGGTTTTCAATATAGCGAGTGGTTCGCAAATTTCCTTGCTGGAAGTTTATCGTCTACTCAGTGAATTGCTCGGTAAAAATATTCCTCCAAAGTTTGAGCCAATGCGACGGGGAGATATTAAACACAGCCGTGCAGATATTTCTAAAGCAGCAAACTTGCTCGGTTACATTCCAAAATATAATTTCGTCGAGGGAATAAATTTGGTTGTGAATTGGTACAAAGAGCATTTGAAGGAGCTGATTGAATGAAAATTATTTTTGTTCGGCACGGCGACCCACGTCGCGACAGTTTTTCACTCACAGAAAAAGGAAGAAATGAAGCTCATTTGCTGGGAGAATTTTTTTGTGGTCAACAGATTGAAAAAATTTTTTCAGCACCGTCAGTACGCGCTAGGGAAACAACAAAATTTTTTCTTGAAACTTTCGGCAAAGAAAATCCAAATGTACAAGTAGAATTTGTTGAGTGGTTAAACGAATTTAAGCACAAAATTCTTTTGCCCGACGGTACGGAACAATTTGCTTGGGAAATGCCTTTGGACACATGGTGTACCGCTGAGGGCATGTTAAATTTGGCGACATGTATGGAAAACCCGATTTACTTGAGCGGAAATATCAAGGAATACGCCGAAGAAATTTGGCGGGGCTTTGACAGTTTCTTGAGCATTGCGGGCTATCTAAGGGAGGGGAAATATTACAGTCCAATTTCCGGCGGCAGTAAATCTACTTTTATTTTTGTATCACATTTCGCCACGATTTCAATTTTGCTCGCTCATCTGCTGAATATCTCGCCAGCTGTTATGCTACATTTTTTTTGGCAAGCTCCTTCGGCATTCACTACCTTGAGAAGTGAAGAAATGGAGCGCGGCAAAATTATTTTTCGTTGTGTGGGTTACAATGAAACGCGTCATTTGGAAGGACATGACGAACTTAAATCTTTCTACGGCTTGAAACAGGAAATCTTCGCGGCGGAGGAAGATTAAAATGTCTTGGAAAATTTTAAGGGTATTAACCACGAACGCTTGTAATTATCATTGCCGCTATTGTCATAACGAAGGTCAATCTTTTGCCAAAGAGAAAAAGGAGTTATCCTTTGAGCAATTCCAATGTGTTATGGAAAAAATTACGGATAGCGGAATTCGCGAGATAAGATTTTCCGGCGGCGAACCGATGATTAATAAAGAGACGCTCAACATGATTGAATGGGTCGATAAGAATACGGATTACGAAGTCGGTCTTGCCACTAACGGTAGCTTGATGACTGAATTACTTGTAACGCGTCTTGCAAAAACACGCGTCATGGTGACTTTGCATTTGCCTGCGGTACATTCCGAAAATTATTTTGCAGTGACTCGCGCTGATAAAAAAAACTTCGATGCATGCGTTGAACTCTTTGACAGCTACGGCATAAATTATTCTTTCAACAGCGTGCTTTATCCCGCTACGATTGAGAATTTAGACGCCGTGATAAATTATTCCATAACTCGCGGTAAGCAGTTGAAATTATTGCCTTACCTCGAACATGATTTCAAAAATTTTTCTGCGGTCACAATGACCGGTATTGACGAACGGCTGAAAAAGTTTAATGGCAAAAAAACTCGCAATGAACTCAACGGAATCACTTGGTGGAGATTTCAAAATGGAGCCTCAATAAAGTTACTGGATTCGCCGTGTTATGGGAAAAATATTTTAAAGTGCCGTGCCTACGCCGAAATTCGATTGTTGCCGAGCTTGGAGTTGCAAACTTGTATTTTCGGGCAAAGTGTCAAATTGAGTGGCGTTGATAATCTCAAGGACATTTTGAAAGAGCTTTGGGATAAATTTAAAGTTTGTCCGCAACAGTTAAGAAGGTGAGCTGATTTTGAATATTTTACTGGTGACCTCTGAGATTGGCACTGACGGCGGAGGACTTGCGTTGACAAGTCTACAACTGGTTACAATACTTGAGAAATGCGGCTGTCGCGTCCAGACAGAAAACAGTCTTGTGCATAACGAATATTTTGCAATAGACGGCGGCTACGACCCTGAACTTGGCAAGAAAATTCGTTACTCCGTTCATCTGAAAACTTGCGTTGAGAAATATTCACAAGATTTTTGCCCTGATATTTTAATCGCTTACGGTGCCGGTGCGAACGGATATTTTACCTGCTTGCTTGCCGCTAAGCTCAAAAAACCTTTCTTCGTCGTTCTGTGCGGCAGTGAGATAAATATTTCCTTCGCAAGTGTTGCTTTGTCCTTTTACAATCGAACAGTTATAAATTGCGCTCGAAAAGTTATTGGTTTGTCACAAGAGTTGCTCGACAACGCCAAAATTTTTGATGACAACGTTGGAAATGACAAATATTTTCTTGTACCGAATGCTTATGACTTCCCTGAAGAAATTTTCTACAGTGAGAGCAAGATTTCTTTAGAAAACAGACTGATTTTCGCTACGGGCTCAACTTTTCTGAGCGAAAAAAAGGGCATTGCCAATTTAATCAATGCTTTTTCACTTTACTTGAAACGTTCGGGACGCAATGATATTCTTCAACTCTACGGTAAAATCGACGCTGATATTTTGGTTCAATATCAACAGTTGATTGCCGCCAATCACGCAGAGAAAAATATTTTTCTTTGCGGCTATTTGCGCAGGGAAATTTTCAACACGGAACTGAAAAACGTTGATGTGTATATTCAGCTATCGCCGTTCGAGGGCTGTTGCAATGCTATCGGTGAAGCCATAAGCAACGGCAAATTTGTTCTAATTTCCGATACGGGATACTTTGCTGAGCGGCTTAAGGAAAAATTCCCTCACTTGGTGTTAAGTTCTTTGCAACCGGAAGAAATTGCCGACTCGCTTGAAAAATACATTCACTTCGTCGCCACTCAAGACGTTCGGCAGAAACTTGTAACGTATCTTGCGCCGTTTGTTAATTTCGATAAGATTAAAGCGCAATGGGAAAAAATTCTGCACATCACGGAACAAAGAGACATTCAGCCAATAAATAAAGTCGTAATGTTTCACGACGTTACTAATGCTTTTTCGGGCATTGATTATCCGCAGTTTGCATTTAAAAAGTTGGTCGAGTTGATGACGACGAAAGGTTATAGATTTTGTTCTTATGCTGAATTCGTTCGTACCGCCAATAAAAAAAATCTTATCGTCTGCACTTTTGACGACGCTTACGAAAATGTCTTCCGCAATGTCCGCCCTGTGATGAACGCTTATAATTTTTCCGCGACGATTTTTGTTTGTCCTGATTTAATTGGCAAGAGTAACGATTGGAATCGCCGTGATGAAGTTGTCCGCTTTCACATGGATAAAGATATGCTCTTACAACTGCAGGCTGACGGTTGGGAGATTGGCTCGCATGGTTTAGGACATTACAATTTGTTGCGATTGAGTCAAACTGAATTGGAAGAATGTCTTAGAAGTTCAAAAGAACTTCTTTCTGCCGACTTTGCGGACGTGAAATGTTTTTGCTATCCTTATGGCGAGCACAAAAAATTTATTCGCGACATGGTTTCAAAATTTTACGAGGTAGCTTTCTCGGTATCAGTTGGCGGCAATGATTGGCAACGTGATCGCTATCAAATGTCAAGAATTGTCCCAGAAGAATTAAAAAAAATTTTGGAGAGAATCTCATGAAAGTTTTCGGCATTTTCAGAGGCTTTCCCGGCTTGGGTAGAGTTGTAGCGGGTGCGGGACTTTTAAAGACTTTGGCGGCTCGTGGAAACGAAGTCAAAGCTTATTCTTACCTTCAAGGCAACGCTTTGCTTGCTGACTACAACCTAGACAGAATAATTTTCGAGCAACCGCCAAGCCAACACATCATGATTATCGGGCTCAACCCTATCAGTAAGGAAGCGGGGCTTTTGATTGAAACAATCGTTCGAGAAAATCCCGACATTGTTTTAATTGATGGTGAACCGCTTTTGGTCAGTACTTTGGCAATGGTCTTTCCGCGTGAAAAAATTTTTTGTCTGCTCAATCCGTCTGACGTGGAAAATAAATCTTTGCCACTATCGTCGCTGAAATTTTATCGAAGTCACTATCTCACTGCTGGTCACGCATTTGTTCATGGGATAACGCCGAAAATTTATTCTGAGCTAGGAGCCGAGTACTTTTGCCGATTGCACAGCGTCCGAACGATTTTGCGTCCCAACGTGTTAAATTTGTCGCCTCTAAAACGAGGCTCCTTTCTAGTTGGGATTTTAGGCGGTGGAAGTAAAATGGCGTCACAAAATTTTTTGCACTCTACCGTTAAAATCGCACAAGTTATCATTTCTTTGGCGAAGTATTTGCCCGAAGAAAAATTCATCCTTTATTGTAACGACGATAATATTTTTGATATGCTTAAAGATTCTTTACCTTGCAATCTCGAACTTGTTAGCGAATACGTCGCGCCCGAAATCATTTATCCTAAAGCAAAAGCTATTTTGTGTAGAGCGGGAAGAAACACGGTCAGCGAAGCTTTATTCCTAAAAATTCCGGCGGTACTTTTCTCCACACGAGGTGATTTCCGTTCGACGGAGCAAGATGAAAATATTATTCGTGCTTGCGAATTGTCAGGCGGGTTAATGAGCAAATGTTATATTGACGATCCGCCCGACAAGATTGTTTGCAAACTATATGCCACAATGAAAAGTGACAACGCGGCTACTGAATTCATCGCGGGGAATGATACTGTGCTTAATTACCTCGAAAAATTTTTGCAGGATTGAACTATGGAACAAATTTATTTTGAAGAGCTTTTAACCGAGTCGCTGAAATCCTATGTTGCGAAAACTGCGACTTTTAACGATAAGCTGACGGTTTTAATTTGTTTAGTAGCGGAGAAAAAATACTTCGCAGAGCTGTCCGAACGATTCCATATAATTTTTGACGAAAAAATCTTTCTTGACGTTGATGATAGAGTTTCGATTACGATTCAGCAAGACAAGAACTATTTTTTTTCTAATCAAGTTATGCATGAAGAACTTTACAATCGATTACTTGAAGCTGGCGCATCTGAGCAACAAATTTATGTCGGTTTCACCAAGAACGAATACTTTGACCTTTACTCGAAAAGACATATCATTTACGATAATCTGCAGAAGATTGACACTGTTTGGCATTTGCTCAGTGATGACAAGTCGCGCCGTACCTTTTTAAAAATTATAACGCGACTTTGTTTGCCGTATCAATATCATTATTTTTACGAACCGGCGACCGAGTTACAATACTTTCCTAAGGAGTTTTCTTTTTCTAGCGGAGAGATTTTTTTTGACGCGGGTGTATGCGACGGACAAAACATTTTGGAATTTGTCAAACATGTTCACGGAAACTACAAGCATATCTACGGAATTGAAGCTGACGAAGACAACTTCAATTTGTCGAGAAAAAATTTGGAGAATGTATCTAAGCTTGAACTTATTCACGGTGCTTTATCTTCAAGCAACGGGGAGCAGCTTCGCTTTCGTTCTTCAAGGATGACTGGTAGGAGGGGTAACGCTCGTGTTCAAGGCGACGGCGATAATATTGTTTTTTCCATTGCAGGCGACTCGCTGAAATATCCGCCGACATTTATAAAAATGGACATTGAAGGCTCGGAAAAGGACGCGTTAATCGGTCTTAGCCGCACAATAAAGACGCACGCGCCAAAGTTAGCGATATGCGTTTATCATTTCCAAAAAGATTTCTGGGAAATTCCACTGCTAATAAAAGACCTGAACCCCGAATACAGATTGTTTATGAGAAATTATGAGCGGCTGTCGACATTGCTGGAGACGGTCTGTTATGCTTGCTTGTGAGGTGAAAATTTTTGGGCAATAAGATTTCCACTTTAGGAAGGATACAGCTTGGCGAAAATATCTTCAACGTGGAATTGAACGAAGGCACCAAGAATGAAAAATTTGATATTCACATCCAGAACGAGCGTTTCAAATTCTTTTTCAAGGATAAAGAATTTGCTACGTTTGCTACTTGCTTCACCGCATCGAAAAAAAGATTTGACGTTCTGAAAGGAAAATCCAATGAGTAATCCTGCTGTCTTTGAATTGGCACGGGCTGACATAGCCGGTCAAAAAATTTGCATTGAAGACAACATTGGCGAGAGCATTCACTTGCATATCGGATTGATTAGAATTGATATGACAGTTAAAGAATTCCAAAAGTTCGCGACGACTATGCAAGAAGTTTTAAACGCCGTGACGCCGAAATTTTTTGATGTTGCCGAATACGACGCCTACTTTATCGAAAGACTCGCTGAAGACCTTCTAAACATCTCCAGAATTGAAGAAATTTTTTTGCCACTCGTCAACTTGAAAATTTGTTACGAAGGCGAAGACAATAAAATTTTCACAGTGAATTTGACGGAAAGTCCCGCATTTAAATATTACAGTGGCGAGAAAATTGACCTTGAACAATTCGAGAACAAAGGAGATATTTTTCAATCGAACAGTGAACGCGCCGATAAGGTCTTTACCGCAGTCAAAAATAATCCCAGCAAAAATTTTGTGATTTGTGCAGATGAAAGCAACCGAATCATTGACGGCTACTTAACGTCAGCGGCAATGGCTCGGCTGTATGGTGAAGGTAAAAAAGTTAAAATCAACCGATTTAGCTTTGAAAGTCTCAATGAGTCGACGGTAATCAGACGGCGGAGGAAAAAGTTATGGTGAATCCCAGACACATAAAAGCTTTCTTTGAGTTACTGAATGAAAAAAAAATAGCCTACGTTCTACCGAAGAACGATGGCAATTTAATTCCCTACGCGATAGAGACCGACAAGGACGTTGATATTATTGTATTGCCAAGAGACTACGAAAAATTTCTCGATACTGTGTTGCAAGCCGGCTTTGAGCGATTGCCAGGCGAATCCAAGAAATATTTTTTCCTCTACAAATTGCGTCCAGATATTTACTTGCATAAGGACGATGCCTTTTTCCACGCCTATGAAAAGTTGTCATGCGTCTCTTTAACCAATATGGGTTTGAGCAAAATTCCATTGGACGATAAGATTCAAGATTACTTATGGGAAGAGCGAACTTGGGACGAAAAAAATTGTTGGTGGATAGCCGATGATAAGATTGTTTTGCTTTTTCTCATTGTGCGTTCTATCTTCGATAAGAAATTCTTCAGACCAATTTACATTCGAGAAATTGAAATGCGCAAAAATCTTTTGGATAGTCCCGAATTTATTTCGTTATGCAAGCTAGTTTTCTTCAAATATACAAGCCGATTAATTTATTTGCTCAAAGCCAAACGTTACGACGAAATCCAGCAGGACTATCTTCACTTTTGTAATTATTGAACGTTTATTGTTCGAACAGTTCGGCAACCTTCCTAAGCCACGCAGAAATCTCGATATTCTGCGGGCATTTTTTTTCGCATAGACGACAGCCTAAGCAATCGGAAGCCTTGCCATTACTCGTGTAGTTTGGATAATAATTTCGTTCGTTGAAGAAAAATTTAACGCGCTCTTCGCCGTGTGCTCGATAATAAGAATTGTAGAGGGAAAAATATTCTGGGATAGCGATTTTTTTGGGACAATCGCCCAGACAATAGCCGCAAGCAGTACAGGGAATAGCAATCTTTGAATTGATAATTTCTACGGCTTGCTCGATAATTTTAAATTCTTTTTTATTTAGCGGCTTAAAGTTGCTCATATAACTCAAATTATCTTGCAGTTGAACTAAACTCGACATGCCCGACAATACAATAAAAATACCTTGATGACTTGCTGCAAAACGTATTGCCCAAGAAGCATTTGATCTATCAGGTTCAACGTCTTTAAAAATTTTTTCTACTGCCGCAGGAACTTGTGCCAATATGCCGCCTTTGACTGGCTCCATAGCTATAATTTTTTTCCCGTGTCTTAAAGCCGTTTCATAGCATTTACGAGATTGCACAGTTGAATTTTCCCAATCTAAATAATTTATCTGCAACTGAACGGCTTCAAAATCAGAATAAACCGTCAAAATTTCATTAAGCAAATCGGCTTGATCATGATACGAAAATGCAATGTGATGGATTTTACCTTCCGCTTTTTTTCGTTTAACAAAATCAAAACAATTAAATTTCTTTGCTACCTCTAAGCTTCTCCTATTTAAATTATGTAAAAGATACCAGTCAAAATAATCGACACCACACTTCTCAAGTTGCTCAAAAAAAATTCTTTCCAGATCTTCTTCTGAACGCAAAAAAGAAAGCGGCAATTTCGTCGCAAGCAAAAAATTTTCTCTCGGATAACGTTCGACAAGTGCCTTACGAACAAAGATTTCACTCGTAAAATTATGATACATATAAGCAGTATCAAAATAACAAAAACCCTGTGCAAGAAAACTATCTACCATTTGTTTGAATTGTTTAAGGTCGACATTAGCTTTATTTTTCTTATCAAGTAAAGGAAGACGCATACAACCAAAACCTAAGATTTTTTTCACATCAAAACACCCTTTTATAATTTTTATGTGATGCCTTTATGTCAATAATTTAATGTTTAGTCAACAATAAAATAAATTTACGAATAATTGACAAGTTGTGTCAGAATACTTTTACATAATATCACTCCAATTCTAAACGAACGCGCCGTTTCCTAGTTGCAAATTGTTTTCCTGTGCGGCTTGATAGCGTGCTTTATTTTGCGGCGAAACTATCTGCGGAGTATTCTTTTCAGCCTCCTCGAATTAGCGGCGCAAATTTTTTCCGTCATTTTCCTCCAAGTCGCTGATTATCTCGGAATTTCAAAGTCGACATAACAAACTCGCGCACAATGCGATTTTCCATGATTTCCGTAGGAGAAGCGCATTTTCCTAATTCTTCCTGTACCACGTATTACTGAACCGATTTTAGGATTTTCCAACAGTGTTCTCTGCAAATCTTTTAGATTATCGTCAGTCAAGCCAAGAGATTGCCATTGCTCGTCAAATTTTTTGCTATGAATAAATTCTCTTTGCATAAGACCGTCTCCAAATTTTGTACATAGTCAATAAGTATTTTAGCACATTGTCAATTTTTTTGCTCAATCACTTTTTGCGAAATCGCTACACTTTCTGTCAAGCGACACCTTTCTGTTTGTTCAAGCACTTTTTCATAGCTCGCGAATAATTTTCTTGCGAATGATTTCATCTTTGTCGAACTCGGACATCATTTCCCAATCCTTTTCCATTTCGAGGTTGTTGCCACCAAAACGAGCAACGAGTTGAACGGCTTCCGGTTCCTTTAAAATGGCATCGGCAATTATGGAGGCAAGTGAATTGCCCGATGAATTATCTGAGTAATTAACTTTGTAACAGGTATGGGGTTTATCAAGAGTAAGTTGAATTTTGAGCGCGTCGACTTGTTCTTTGGCGTGATTCATTCTCTGCGCCAAATTTTTTACGCAAGTTTCGATTTCTTCTAGCTGACGGACGAATTTATAATTCTTGCGAAGGATTCCGGCGGCGATTAGTTCTATTTTCTTTAGCGCATCAGTTTTTTGGCACAAGGAATCCAACTCGGCTTGCTCTCGTTCAATGGAAAGTTTCAAATTGGTAAGACGAGCTTTTTCTACTTCGATTAAGGTCTTTTGCTTGGTGAGCAGATATTTTTCCTGCAAGAAAATGGAACGAGTCTCCGCTGACCAGTCTCGACTTTGGAATATTTTTTCGCTTTGAGTGAAGGCAACAATATTTTGAGCGAGTCGTTGTTCATCTTTTTTATACTGGCGAATGGTGGCGCGTAATCTTTTTAAATCGCCGCCCACGAAGATATTTTTTGCCATAGCGATAGCACGTTGAGGAGAAATGATTCGCTTTTGCAAATCAAATTTAAGGTCGAGATTCTTTTCGTATTCTTTCTTCAGCCCGAAATATTGACGGCGAATAATATCGTAAACTTCACGTGTCCTGTAAATATTTTTGTTATCATCGGTCAAAGTTTGGGCGAAAATTTCATTTTGAAGAGCGTCGACGGCGCGGGCAAGGTTATCACTCTCGCGCCTTAACATTTTTTTCGCGTAAAGGTTAGCCTGAAGAATCTGATGAGTGACGAGGAGAATATTTTTCTTGCATTCGGGCGATTCAAGCTTTTTTTCTATCTCGGCGACCGATTTTCTCATCAACCTCGCCGCTGATAACAGAGAAAAAATTTTAGAATGAACTCCGGCGATAAGGTCGTTATAAGTTTTCAATGCTTCCTTTTGAGTTTCTTTCGGCTTTTTAAGGGTCTTCAAAAATTCTTCCAACTGTTTTTTCTGGGCGAGGGTTTCAAAATATCTTTGCCATAATTCCCGCTCCGATTTTGTCATATATTCGAGCTTCGCTTGTTCTTCGGCGTCGTGATAAGAAATAATGACTCGCTTCCATTTATTCACTTCTGCCACCGCTGTAAACATTTTAGCTTTCAGCTCCTGCTGATATTCCGAAAGAAATTTTTGCGAAATAAATTCTTGCGAGTCGGTAAGATTCTTAGCATTGGTCGTAGAAATTTGAACAGCGTCTTTCGTTTCTAATTCCTCCTTTTCCTTTGCTATTGCGTCCAGTTTCATCACTAAATCAAAATGTTGCTTGCGAAGGGCGCGAAATTCTTTCAGCCGTTCTACTTTTGGGTCGTCATCTTCTTTGCACGAAATCACTCCGACATATTCTTCTGGCACTCGGCTAAAAAGTCGTGCAAGGAAAGTATCGCCGTTTTTTTCCGCTTCTTCCTTCTGTGCCTGTAGAGTTCTATGGTCAACGCGAATAGAAAAACCATTTTTCTCCAAGATTTCATTTTGGATTTGAGCGAAGTCGGCTCTCAACACTGTTAGAAAAGATTTATCAGCCCATTTGCGATTTTTCGGCGCACCATGTTTCCGACGTTCCTCAAAAGACGGCTCTGAACCGTCTTTTTTCCTCCTAGCGGGGTATTTGAAGAAATTACAAGCAGCTCTTTCCTTCTCTTTTTCCACTTCATCAATCATTCGTTCAGAAAACATAATGTGAACGTGAGTATGATGTTGTCCGTCCGACATTACTCCTATTTTATTGTGAATCGCATAGGCGTAATAATGGTTGCTCAAATGTTTTGCGATGAATGCGTCGATAATCTGGCGATATTGCTCCACCGTTTTTAATTCATTAGGCAAGGCAAATTCAATCTCCATGTATCGGCGATTGCCTTTACCTTCGTACTTATCGGCAACTTGGAAAAATTTTTTAGGGTCGTTGTGTGCCCATTTCGGCAACCGATGCTCATGAAAAATACAACCGCCTCGTTTCTCAAACGCTTTCTCGCGATTTATATATTCCACGTGCGAAAGAGCAGAATGTTGTTCCATTGTCTCCGTGATATTCTCCAAAATTTTATCTGCAGTCCATTTTGCTAATCGGGTTTGCTCTGAAGAAAAATCCCATCGCACAAGTTTATAGCTGTCTTTTGCAAGTTCGTCCAACTCACCAGATTCATCATCCGGCAAAAACATGTCAGTTCCTTTTGATTCTGAACGAACCAAAGGGAGTTCGGACAGTGTAGGCAAGCGAAGTCCGATTTTGGTTGCATCTTCGATTGTTTTTGCATGAGTTGGCGCAATACCGGACTTGGGATTTGGTCTCTTTGTGACAATAATTCCTCCGTTTGCAATGAACTTTTTATCATCATTAGCTTTTCGCTCCTTAAGGCGTTGAAATTCATTTTGTAAAAGTCGGTCAGAAAAAGTAATGGGAAGATTCGCCAAAACTGCCGTTTGCAATATTGCTTTATGAAAATCCGGCGAACCGTGAATTATTAGCGGCTGATTATTCATTGTCTCGGCGGCAAGCATAAGAGCGATTGACAAAGTTGTAAGAGAAGCATTTTCGGTCACTTCTATTCCCTTAGCAGAATTTTTTATAGAGCCGAAATCATCGGTTTTGTAAAGGAGCATTTCCAATCCGTTGAGCGCGTTTGGCGTCTTTGCCGTCGTGATGAAATTGTCGACGAATTTGTTGGATTGCTTCCACTGCTCGTCGTGGGAAAAAGAACCTTCGCGGTTAATATATTCTACGTGCTTGATAGCAGAAATTTTCGTACCGTTGGGTTTCTTGTCCGACTTGAGTCGGAAATGGAACA
This sequence comes from uncultured Selenomonadales bacterium, assembly GCA_946406415.1. Lineage (GTDB taxonomy): Bacteria > Bacillota > Negativicutes > Selenomonadales > Selenomonadaceae > Quinella. Next base: position 14,315 of record CAMJKR010000011.1, read on the forward strand.
TAGCCATGAAGATTCTCTCCTTTCTAAAGCCAACCGCAGGTTCAAGGAGCGACAGCGACTGGCAAATTTTTTCCGCCGACAAACGGCGTCACGACACGGCATTTTTAGCGTTTCACGCAGTGAAATGCGGAAGTGAACATTTTTGACAAAATTCATCGCTTGCCTATCTTAGCATATTCTCAATAAACGACCGCACAATTTTTGCACAATTTTTTGTGCATTCTATGACAAAACTAAATCCTTGTGCTATAGTCTTCGGCGGTGAGGCATTTTGCGCAACAAAAGGTTAGAACTTTTAAACTCGCAGTCCGATAATTTGGGCACTTCTTTGGAAAACGTGGAAGAACGAATTAAAGAATTGGAGGAGGATTCAAATAATGAAAAAGAATTGCGCTACTTAGCCAGACTACTATACGCGGGAAAAATTCTTGAAAAGGTCGGCTTGCTTTACTCCTTCAATGAGCAGTCTTTAGCTCAATTTCTGTCGGAGAATAAAAGCAAATTGCAAAAGCCGCCTGATTAAAATCTTAGAGGTGATATTTTATGCGACAAAGTTCTTTTAAAACCATCGAGAAAAAATTGGAAAAGAAAAATGGCGAGTTAGTCGAGCTACGCGACTTCAGAAGAAAATTGGACGCAAAAGAAAAAGAAATCTGCGCGGAGATAGAGAGATTGCAGAATGAAAAGGTCGAATTTATTTTCACGCAGGTCAAAAAGGAAATGAAAAATGAAAACCTTGATGTTTCTTCAGGCTCCATTTTATCTTTGCTTGAAGTGTTGCGTAAAAATCAGCAGATAATGAATCCGGAAACAACTTCGGAGAAAATCGCGGATTCAGAATTGAAAATTTCAGTTGAGGTTAAGGATGTACATGAGCGGAGAAAAAATATTTGAAAACAGGCGCGAGGTTGCCGGAAAGATTTGCCAAGATATTCGCGCCAATAACGGTCGAATGCTTAATGCGAAATATTTTTCTGAAAGACCGTATTGCGATGGTGCAAAGTCTTATAAATTTAGCATGGCAAATTATTTGCGACTGGTGTCCTCAGACAACGAAATAATTCGCAAAGGGAATCCGCGCTGGTTTCATGCTACCGAAATAAAGAATAATGATTGGTCGCTTAAAGAAAATGCTATGCCGGTTTTACTTGAAGTATGGACAAAAGACGCCGACCAACAATGTTCTCTGACCGAATTTTATAATGCGTCGGACATTTTAGGGAAGGAAAACTTTCAAACAAAAAATCAATCGCTGGAAACGGTTCTTAATTTTTTAAAAGAGCGCGGAATCCTCGAAGTTGATGACAAAATTGTTTCTCTTCAAGACGCTATCGACGCTGTAAAAAAGTATTCTGAATCTCATGGCGCAAACGAATTGACTTCTATTTTGTCCGCGCAGACTTGGCTTTTAGAAACGGGCGTGCAGACAAAAATAATTTCTTTCCTGCCAGTTTTCGACGAAAGTATTTTGGCAGAGATAGAAAAATCGCCCGATATTCTTTTTGACTCCATGAGCAAGGCACACGCTATTTTGAAAAATCTTCGCAGGGAAAAAATAAAGTCGGCTACGGAAAACATTGCGACCGAAGGATTTTTCCGCGACTTGAAAATCATCTATCATGGTAGCGAAGGCGAATTACAAGATAAAAACGGCTTCGCATATCCGAAAGAATCTATCCTTACAGGCATCTCGGCTTATGATTTCCTTTTGGCTATTAAATCAGCGCGTGAACAAAAAATCTGGTTGGAATTTTCATACAAAGATTATTCTCACGGCAAGTTTTTAATCTCCGGCGAGGATTTTGTTTTTGACGAAGAAGAATTCTTAATGCCGTGCCTTCGCACTCGCTTGGATAAAAAAATCGCCAGTATCTTTTGGATAATCCTCACGAACTAAAAAAATATCTTCTGACCGAAAAAGCGATGTCCGCTGAAGAACTTTTTGCTCGTATCTCTATTGAATCGAAATTTTTTCAAGGGGTCATGGATGAATTTCTGCGCGAGGAATTTTCTTACTTGGAAAACCCGCTTGAATCTTAAGTAACAAAAAAGACGACAATCACTCATAAGCGAAAGTCGTCTTTTTTTGCGCCTTCAATTTGGGAAAATTTCTTCTATCAAGCGTATTATCGGGAATTGCGGATATTTTTTGTTCCATTCGCCAATACTCATAACATTAAGTTCGTCAATCATTTTTATTGGAAAGAGATTTTGACTTTGCAATTCAAACGGCAATCTCTTGGTTAAAAGAATTTTCCATTGATTTCTTAGCGTGAGACTTCCTAATTTCGCTTCCACGATGAAGCAATAGATTTTCCGTTTATTTAATCCGCGCTCGCTGAACATGCAAAAATTCAAACTGTCATAATATTTTCTGGCAATGACATTAAGTTTCCTATCGTCTGCAGGATTATAATCAGGCTTAGTAGCATCTATCCGATTTGCATTCTTACATTCGACAAAAATCAATTCCTCGTCCGTTTCCGCTATAAAATCTACGTCATTTAATGGAATTCCGGCTTTATGGAAAATGGAATTAAGTCTGTCAGTCGCCCATAATGCTTCGGAAAAATCTATTTGCAAAGAAGGTGGCGTTGTTTCGTTACTTTCGTCCGTAAAAATTTTTTCCATGTCAGTCTCCAATCTGGATTTGATAGACACGTTCCAGCAAGTGATTGAATGCGGCGGAAATGTCGTTATGCTTCAGATTCTCGAAATAAGGTTGCGTTTCGCATTTTACTCCGCCAGTTTTTTCCTCAAAATATAAGGAATGGAAAAGAACACTGTCATTATCATTTTTGGCGACATCAAAATACTTGGCAAAAATATAGTTATGCGTGCTGAGGAAAATTTGAACGCCATGCCGCGAGAGTTCCAACAGACACTCCACGATTTTCGGCAAAAACTTTGGATTTAAATTCGCTTCTGGTTCGTCCCAAATTAAAATACTATCTTCATTGAGATTGTCCGTCATAAGTAACTGCCACAACAAGCCAATTTTCTTTAAGCCTTCTGCCTCCAACTCAAAGAGAATCATCTGTCCATTATTTTTCTTGATATAGAACTCGTCATTTTCAAAAACAACAGTTCCGTCCATCATTTCTTCCAATATCGGCAAAATAGCTAATGCCAACTTCGGTGTACAGTAAAAAGATAGTGCTGGAAAATTTGTCGGAAGTTGGGCAAAGAGCCTATGAACACTCGCTTGAAAATGCTAAACGTTTTGCCGCTATGACTAAAGAAGAACGAGAGACTAGAGAAAAAATTATAGCTGAAATTTTAGCGGACGATTAAGGAGAATGATATGGTAAAATTGATTTCCGAAATAGATTTGGACGATATATCGAGCAAAGAAATTTTTTTCGTGGATACAAATGTTCTTTTGGTAGTGCATTTTGGTTCGCAGAGCTGGTCGGAGGAAAAAATCACTTGTTATTCCAATTTTATTCTCGGCTTGTTAAACAAGGGCAATAAAGTATGTGTCTCGGCGTTGAATTTACAAGAACTATGTCACTCTGTAGAAAATAACGAATTTAAGCAATATAAAAGAGTCAACCGTAACAATGATAGAAATTTTACAAAGAAAATATACAGAGCTATTGAGGAGGAAAGGCAACGTTTAGCTGAAGACTTGAAAAGTAAACATTTGGAAATATCGGAGCAGTATTCCGTAGTTTCCGGAAATGTTACCAATGAAATGATTAAAAATTTTCTTGAGGATTATGAAAATCATTTTTACGACCCGATAGATTTTATATCTGTGCGCTACAACACAAATGGCGTCATAAATTTCATAACGGACGATTCTGATTTCAAAAAAGACTCCGGCATCGTGGTTTATACTTACGAATGAAAAAAATAACCTCATTTGGGTGATTGTAAAACTCAAATGGGGTTTTTCAGTTAGTAAACAAAAACGCAAAAAGATAAGAGTTTGAGATCGTGTCGTTGTGCTAACTTGTTTGCGTCGAAAGACAAAAAAGAAGACAGGAGGCACAATATGAAACTATTCATAGCGGAAAAACCGTCATTGGCGCAAGCAATAGCGGCTGGAATAGGCGTCGGGAAAAAATCAGACGGCTATATCAGTGTCAACGGCGGGAAAGAGATAGTAACGTGGTGTTACGGGCACATTCTCGAACAGCTCAATCCGAACGAATACGCGGAAAAATATCGGGCATGGCGTATGGAAGATTTGCCGATAATTCCGAGTGAGTGGAAGTTGAAGGTAAAGCCCGATGCGGCAAAGCAGTTCAAAATCGTCCGTGAGCTGATTGGATAATAGTCAATAAAGTGGACAAGAAATTAGAGAGAGGAGAAAAATTTAG
>CAMJKR010000012.1 GCA_946406415.1 uncultured Selenomonadales bacterium
TCCAGCCTTTGCAACAGCGGGCATTACATTTGGAGCCGTAGCATTTTAACTTGCTGACGTATTCGGGCTGAAAGTATAAAAAAATTTTCATTGCACTAAGCCGTTAGCAATCATGTATTCGGCGATTTGCAGAGCGTTGAGAGCCGCGCCTTTTCTGATTTGGTCGCCGCAAACCCACAAGTTCAAACCGTGTTCAATGGAAAAATCTTTACGAATTCTTCCGACTTCCACAGCGTCCTTGCCGGAAGTTTCCAGCGGCTGCGGATAAATCATTTCGTCGGGATTGTCGCGGACGATAACGCCGGGGAATTTTTCCAGCGCGGCGCGAGCCTCCTCGACTGAAACTTCGCTCTCAAATTCGACGTTGACTGATTCGGCGTGACTACGATAGACGGGAACGCGGACAGTTGTCGCCGTGACTCGGAGCGCGTCATCCTCCATAATTTTTTTCGTCTCGTCAACCATTTTCATTTCCTCTTTGGTGTAGAGGTTTTCTTTGAATACGTCGATTTGCGGAATAAGATTCGACGCTATCTGATAGTGCTTGTCCAATTTCGCGACGGGCAAAATTTTCGCTTCGACTACCTCGCCGCGTGCCAGAGCCTCAAGTTGCGCTTTTAATTCGTCCATGCCTTCGCGCCCCGCGCCCGATACCGCTTGATAAGTCGACACGACCACGCGCTTGATTTTGGAGAGGTTGTAAAGCGGCTTGAGTGCCATAACCATAATTATCGTTGAGCAATTCGGATTGGCGATTATTCCTTTGTGCCGTGCGATTGCTTGCGGATTGACTTCGGGAACGACCAGCGGGACTTCAGGATCCATTCTGAAGTTTGACGAATTATCTATGACGACTGCGCCCGCCTTGACTGCCGCCGGTGCAAATAATTTACTTGCCGCGCCGCCCGCAAACAATGCAAACTTCACGCCGTCGAAAGATTTTTCCGTTGTTTCCTCGACTGTGTACTCTTTGCCCATGAAATTTATTTTCTTGCCCGCCGAACGAGAAGATGCCAGCATTTTCAGTTCGCCGAACGGAAAGTTGCGCTCCTCGATGAGTTTCAAAAATTCTTGACCGACTGCGCCCGTTGCGCCGACGATTGCCGTGTTAAATTTTTTCATTAAATCTCCTCCAAAAAAGTTTTAATTGCATTTTATCTGCGCGGCGCGAATTGTCAAGCCCTTTGCCGTAAACAAAAAAAGACGACCTCAATTTTTGAAATCGCCTTTGGTATCGCGCAAATATTCCCGCATGTAACAAATTCCCCAATTGCAAATTGCAGTAAGAATTGGAATTAGAGTTTTGCCAAAATCCGTTAAGCTGTATTCAGTTTTGGGTGGGACAGCAGGATAAATTTCGCGATGAATAATTCCGTCACTTTCCAATTCGCGGAGCTGTTGAATCAAAACTTTATGGGAGGCTTGCGGAATAAATCGTTGCAATTCGCCGAAACGCAAAGTTTTTTCCTTCAAGTGGTGGAGAATTATAGCCTTGTACTTGCCGCCGATAACGCTGAGTGTCGCGTCGACAGGACAGTTGTAAAGTTTATCGCGCAGCATTCTTCGCCGCCAAAACCGTCCGCGCCAAGCCTTTAATCCAATCTTGATGTCCTTGATTCATAATGTCGGGTTCGGTGTTGAACAAATCTTTTGCGGGCTTGCCTTTTTGAGATTCTTGCGTCAAAATTCTTACGCGCCCTTCCGACAAATCTTCAAGCAACCAAGCATGAATCACATCCAAACGATGATCGGCGTCGCCTTCAGCCCAACCGTGCCATGCCAAACGTCCCGGCTTGCCGTCAACAGGAACTTCAAACTCGACGACTTGCGCCTCAATCGGAAAACCGAACGTCGAAAATTTAAAGCGCGTATTCGCCTTGAGTTTGGGGGCGTCTCCGTCATAAAAATAAATATCAGCGACGTTGTTATAGTAACTTGCCCAAATCGAGGTGTCGATCAAATTATCAAAAACCTCCGCCGCCGTAATACCCTTGACGATAATTTCATTAGAGGCAAAGTTGTCGGTCGTGCCGGGCAGGTAATCATGCGGCCAATTAATTTCGTTAAGCATTTTATCTCCTCCGTCAAAAATTTTTTCAAAGCTATTTTATCAAGCCGCAAAACTTTTGGCAATTATGCACTTGAAAGTAACCTGTCAGAGAGCAGCTCCGATTTTGTAAGCCATGTCGCCGAACTCGGAACGCTCGACCATAGCACGATTGCCGCAACCCGTCGCCCAAACTTGTCCGACATCTTGCCAGCTCATGTAGCGCACCAAAGTTTCGTAGTGATTCTTCAACGCTTCCATTGTCCAATCCGCCGTGTTCCATGCCGTCGAAATTATCATTGACTTTTTGCCACTAAGCCGCGTTGTTCGCGAATAAAATCTATCGACGACCGTTTTAAGTTGAGCACTCATGCCGAAGTAATAAAGCGGTGTGACTAAAACCAATAAATCCGCCTTGAGCATTTCCGGCATTAATTTTGTCTCAATAGCGTCGTCGAAAATACACGCGCCGTCCATGCCGCATTGGTCGCAACCTTGACAAGGATGCGTTTGCTCGTTAGCCGCGTCGAAGACAAAAACTTCGTGCCCAATATCTTTTGCGCCTTGAACGAATTTTGCCGCCAAATAGCGCGATGTCGATTGCTCTTCGGAATGCGGACTGCTGTTTATCACAACGATTTTCATTTTCTCGCCCCCTGATACACTGCCCTCCGCAGAGGCTTCACTCTCCTCTTTATTTTTGTCCTTAATCGCCGACAAGCCGCAACCACTTAAATAAATCGCCATTGCGCCGAAGCCGACGACTTTTATAAATTTACGGCGATTCATTTGTAAACTTCCTTAGCCATAGGGAATACTGCCCACGCCTTAGGCCAACCCGCGTAGAAACCAAGTTGCGTGATAATCTCAACCATTTCGGCTTTGGTTACACCGTTAGCTTTTGCGGCGGCAAGATGATGTTTCAGCGCGTCAGTAAAAATTCCTGCGCCGACAAGCGTCGACACCGTTACTATACTCCTGTCATGCACGGACAAAATTTTATTGCGGCTCCAAACTTCGCCGAAAAGTATATCGTCATTGTAGCGGGCGAATTCCGGCGCGAAGTCCCCAAGATTTTTTCTGCCCGCCGTCTGTGTAATTTTTTCTCCGACGCTATTAAAAGCCTGCGCGGCGTCATTACCGTAAACTTCCTTAGCCATAGGAAAAACTGCCCAAACTTTCGGCCAGCCCGCATAAAAGCCCAGTTGCGTAATAATCTCAACCATTTCATCGCGGGTTATTCCGTTTTTCTTAGCCGTTTGAATATGATATTTAAGCGCGTCAGTTAAAACGCCCGAACCGACCAGAGCGCAAATCGTGACAATGCTCCTGTCGTGCACCGACAAAATATCGTTGCGGCTCCAAACCTCGCCGAAAAGAATATCATCGTTGTAACGCGCAAATTCCGGCGCAAAATCTCCGAGCGCGTCGCGTCCTGCCGTCTGAACAATTTTTACTGCCTTAGGTTTTTCCATAGCAATCGCCTCCGCTGAAAATAAATTTATCGCGAATAATGTTGCGACTCCCGCCGCTAAAAATTTTTTCATGATAAAAAACCTCCGCGTCGATTATAGCACAAAAAGAAACCTGCCGCATTGACAGCAAAAAATTTTTCTGTTATCTTAATCGCGCCGCTCGACGAGGCTTTAAACGCTAAGCGTGCCGCAGTCGGCGAGTTCATCCAGTGGAGGTGTTAAGTTTGTACGCAATTATTAAAACCGGCGGCAAGCAATACAAAGTCGCCGAAGGTAGCGAGATTATCATTGAGAAGCTTGACGCTGAAGAAGGCTCTTCGGTCACGTTCGAGGAAGTCTTAGCAGTCGGCGAGGGCGAGGAAATTAAATTCGGTCGTCCGCTCGTCGAAAGTGCGAAGGTCACAGGCTCCGTTGTCAAAGTCGGCAAAGGTCCCAAAATTCGCATTTTCAAATACAAGCACAAGACTAATTATCGCCGCCGTCAAGGTCATCGCCAGCCGTTCACGAAAGTTAAGATTGAAAAAATCGAATCATGATCGTTGCGGAGATTTACAAGCAGGGCGACGGTAAAATTATCGGCTTTTCGCTAGACGGGCATTCTAACACCGCCAAGCACGGTTACGATATTTACTGCGCGGCGGCGTCAATGATTTCAAGTTCAGTCTTCGTGTGCCTTAGGGATTATCTCAAGCGCGATTTTGATTGGGACGCGGCGCACGGGCGGTTAATGGTTAAACTCAAGGACAAGCCCGACGACTTGACCGAAGTCGCTTTCCAAACTCTTTTAATCGGTATGCGGGAAGTCGAAAAACAAGTTCCGAAAATCGTTAAAGTCAAGGAAAAATTTTTCGGAGGTGAAACTAAATGATGTTCAAATTTGATTTACAGCGTTTTGCACATAAAAAGGGCGTCAGCTCCACGCGCAATGGCCGTGACAGTGAATCGAAACGTTTAGGCGTCAAGGAGCAGGCGGGCACGGTCGTCACGGCAGGCAGTATTTTAGTTCGTCAACGCGGCACGCATTTCCATCCCGGCAACAACGTCGGACGCGGCAAGGATGATACCCTTTTTGCAAAAATCGCGGGCAAAGTTGCATTCGAGCGCAAAGGACGTTATCAGCGCAAAATTAGCGTCTACGCCGTCGAAGCTTAAAATTTTTGTTGACAATCAGTTAAAGGCGTGTTAATATGCAACCTGCGCCGAAGTGGCGGAATTGGCAGACGCAGCAGACTCAAAATCTGCCGTAGGCAACTACGTGCCGGTTCGAGTCCGGCCTTCGGCACCAATACAGAAAATTACAAACCCGTTCGATTAGTCGAGCGGGTTTTTCGCTTGCCTAATTTTCCGTTGTAAATCTTTACGAATTTTAATTTTTGTGTTATAAAATTTTGCAAAAGGGAGGCGATGATTCATGAGGAAATTTTTTCAAATCTTGTTAGTGACAGTCTTACTGGTGGCTTCAAGTTTGGCAATAGCAGAAGACTTCGGCGATGATGTCATTGAGGCGGAGGGCGTTGTCTATTACGAACCGGGAATGAATCCCTCTGCAATGCGGCGAGTGGCGATAATGGACGCGCAACGCTTATTGGCGGAACAAGTGGATACCCTTTACGTAACGTCAGAATCAACAGTAAAAAATTTGCGCGACTTAGACGACCAGATAAATACTCGTGTAAGTGCGGCTTTGCGCGGCGCGAGGATTGTATCAGTCAATCGCGAAAGTGACGGCTCTTTTCATGCCAAGTTGCGCCTGTCAATGTACGGCGGCTCAACATCTATAGCGGCGGCAGTGCTCAATGAAAAAGTTGTAGTCGAAGATTTTCCTAAACCTAAAACGACGAACATTGTCAGCGAAGTTAATTACACGGGCTTGGTTGTCGATTGCCGCGGCTTAAATCTGTCAAAGGCAATTTCGCCTACGATAAAGTCCGACGACGGCACGGAAATTTATGCCTATAAAAATCTCGGCTATCAAACGGCAGTCGACAAGGGCATAGTCGAATATTCAAGTACGCTTGATGCGCCGCGTGCAGGAAGTTCGCCGCTGGTCATTAAGGCAACGAAAATTTCCGGCACGTGTGATGTTGTCGTAAGTGCTCAAGACGCCGACAAAATTCTTACCGCTAATCAATCGGCTAAGTTCTTGGATAACTGCGCGGTCGTGCTGGTGAGGTGACGCGCTATGAAAAATTTTTTCGCGCTGATTGCCGCTCTGGCGATAATTCTTAGCAGTTCAAGTTCGTTTGCAAGTGAAAAGCTAATAGAGGCGACGGGCACTTACATTATGGATTCGCGCCTTGACGAAACTCCTGCCTCTGCCACGGCTCGTGCACGCGAAGAAGCTAAACGCGCCGCAGTCGAGGAAGCTGGCATATATTTGCAAGCCCATTCCAAAATGATTAATATGCACCTCGTCGAGGACGAAGTGGAAACCATTGCCGCAAGTCTTTTGAAAATTCAAGACGAGTCCAGAGAAGTTGAAGTCTTAGAAAAAAATTTGCTCCAGTTCACGGTTACGATTAAGGCATTAGTCAACGATTTGAGCGACGAAGATTTAAAAGCTTTGGCGCAAAATAAAGGCTCGCTCGGAGACGCAACACGCAAGTATAAAGAGCTTCAAGAAAAATACGATGCCTTAAGAAATCAAATGGAAACTCTCAAGCGCGATTACGACAAAGCGAACGACGCCCAAAAAGCCGAAATAAAACGCGAGGTCGCCCGCAACAGTGAAAATTTTTCTGCAGTCGAGGCAATGGGGCGCGGCAACGACTTTGCTTTTGCTAAAAATTACGGACAAGCTTTGGCGGCTTACGACGAGGCAATTAAATTAAATCCGCAGTTGGCAGAGGCTTACAACAATCGCGGCACCGTCAAATACGAGTTGGGACAATACTCCTCAGCGATTGAAGATTACACGACGGCGATAAAATTAAAATCAAATTTCGCCGACGCCCTGAACAATCGCGGCAATGCCTATTTGGCTACGGAACAATTTCAAAACGCCGCGCAGGACTTACAAGCCGCTATCAAGCTCAAAGATAATTCTGCCGTCATACACAACAATTTAGGTAGCGTTTATTATTCAATGAAAAATTTTGACGCGGCGATTAAAGAGTACACGCGAGCAATTCAAATTGATTCCAAATACGCAGAAGCCTGGTATAATCGCGCAATCGTCTATTACGTTCAAGGCGATTTAAATAAAGCCATGAGCGACGTTAAGGAAGCGCGAAAATTAAATCCGAACGACGCCGAGATAATAAGTTTGCAAGAAAAAATTTCCGCTAAGAAGTCTTAATAAAATTCCGCAACGAAAAAAAGCCTCGGAACATTATCCGGGGCTTTTTGCGTGGCAAGATAAATTATTTCCTCCAAGCCGTCACTAGTTCACGCGCGGCAAGTTTGGGATTTTCTGCGCCTGCAACTGCTGACACAACGAAAAATCCATTTGCACCCGCCGCGGCAAGGGCAGGAATATCTTTAAGTTTAACACCGCCACCGACAACAATCGGCAACGGACTAACTTTGACGAGCGCGGCAATTTTTTTAAAGCTTAGCACGTCGCCTGTATCAGTTTTTGTATCCGTCGCATGTAGGGGACCAACGCCAAAATAATCCACTTGCGAAACGTCAACGGCGGAAATAATTTCTTCCGTGCTTGCGCTAAGCCCGACGATTGAATTCGCGCCCAAAAATTTTCTGCAGACTTCAACGGGAATATCGTTTTGCCCAACGTGCACGCCGTCAACTTTAATGCCCGCCTCACGCGCCGCCAATACGACGTCAAGCCTATCATCGACAAGCAACGCAACTGAATCACTTTTGCCGAGTTCATTAATCACCCGCGCAGATTTTTCTAAGATAGAAATCATTTCCCGCGCAGAGGCAACTTTGGAGCGAATTTGTATGCAAGTAAAGCCCTCGTCGACAGCCGTCGCGATAACCTCTTCAACAGGACGATTACAATTTTCCGGACCGATAACCAGATAAGCCGAAATGTCAAGCCGTTCGCGAATGCTCATCTTTTGCCTCCGACGCGCTGCAACGTCGCCCGTATTCTGTCCTCGACCGATTGAGGTTTTTCCTCGACGGGCGGTTTAACTTCTTCGACGGGTTGCGGTTTTTCGTCAAGTGCCTCGTTAAGCCTGTCGATTTTGCCTTCCATAGTATTTGAAAAGCCGGGGCGAATGTCCGCTTTAAAGACAACTTCGGTACGAATTCCCTTTTCCGCCAAAACAAAAGTCGCACGCTTAACGACTTCCATAACCGAATCCCAATCGCCCTCAAGCTCCGTAAACATGGAATAAGTTTTATTGGGCAAGCCCGACTCGCGAATAACTTTGACGACTTCGGCGACGTGTTTGCTAAGTTCCTCGCCAACACCAACCGGCGCAATCGACACTGCAACCAATGTATTCATTTTAATCCCTCCGTAAACATGCCGTTAAAAAGTTTCTCGAACGAACCGACTACACGGAAATTATTTGCAACCTCGTCCGCCGTCAGCTGATATAAATTGTCTAAGAAATTTACTTTGAAACTCGCAGGAGCCGCGATTGTAGCCGCCGCCTTTGTGCCTGCCAAGTTAAACATTGTCGTTGCCGTCAACGCCGCGATAAATGGACTTGCAACCGTCAAATAAATTGCCATGACGCCGCCCAATGCACAGCCGCTACCCGTGATTTTCGTAAACAGCACCGAGTCGCCCGCGCAGAGAATTTCTTCCTTGCCGTCGGTTACAAAATCTTCCTCGCCCGAAACTGCAACTGCGCCGCCCGTGAATTTTGCTAACTCAAGAGCCGCCGTCTTAGCCGCAGAAACTTTTTCCGTTGAATCGACGCCGCGAACTTGTCCGCCCGTGTCCTCAATTAATGTCCAGAGTTTAGCCAGCGCGATTATCTCTGAAGCATTTCCGCGAATTATCGTCGGCTTGAACGCTTTAAATTGCTTTAAAATATCCGTGCGCAAATTCGATAAACCAATTCCAACAGGGTCAAGTACCCACGGCTTTTGATTCGCTTGCAGAGCTTTTGCCGCCTTTGGAAGAGTTTCCGCATAGAAAGGCATTGCCGTGCCCATGTTGATGTAAAATGCCGGCGCGATTTTTGCGATGGATTCGCACTCATCAGCCAGATAGAGCATTGCCGCCGAGCCGCCAACCGCCAACTGTGCATTTGCTACAAAGTCTTGCGTAACGGTGTTAGTTATCGACGGTGCCAGCGGATTTTTTTCGCGCACCTCGTTGACTGCCCGCGCCAGAGCCGAGCTTATTTCTTGTTCTGTCAATTTAATACCTCCTTAAACGCAAAAGGACGTCACCGCACGCAACGCCCTTGTTAATTTCAATTTATGGTGACGCCTAAGGGATTCGAACCCTTGAACCCGCCGTGAGAGGGCGGTGTCTTAACCACTTGACGAAGGCGCCAAATCACTGCAACGCATATTAGCATAGTTAAATTTTTTCGTCAAGCTGAATAAAATTTTTTCGCTCAAAGTATTGTAAGACTAATCTTGCCGTGAGATAAGTTGGTTGCTGAAAAATTTATGACGTAAAGTCTTTCACAAAAAAATTTTTTATAGTAAAATGACAGCGAACGTTTAGAAAAACTTTCCTTTGCGGATTAAATAAATTTTATGGGGGAATGAGAGTGTGTTTGAATTAGATGACAACACTTTAGATCAGTTCGCCAAAATTAAAGTAATCGGAGTTGGCGGCGGCGGCAATAACGCAGTCAATCGCATGATTTCTTTAGGCTTGGAAGGCGTGGAGTTTATCGCAATCAACACCGACGCGCAAGCACTTTTGACGGCGTTGGCTCCGAAGCGTATGCAAATCGGCGAAAAACTTACACGCGGACTTGGCGCGGGTGCTCGTCCTGAAATTGGACAAAAGGCGGCTATGGAAAGTCGCGAAGACATTATCAACGCTCTGCGCGGCTCGGACATGGTCTTTATAACGGCTGGCATGGGTGGCGGCACGGGAACAGGCGCGGCTCCAGTTGTTGCGGAATGTGCTCGCGAAATCGGTGCGTTAACAGTTGGCGTCGTCACTCGTCCGTTTACCTTTGAAGGACCCAAGCGCAAAAAAAATGCCGACATTGGCATCGATAACTTAAAACGCAATGTCGATACGATTATCACAATTCCTAATGACAGGCTTTTGCAAGTCGTCGACAAGAAAACACCAATGACGCAAGCTTTTACAATCGCCGATGATATTTTGCGTCAAGGCGTCAAAGGTATCTCGGATTTAATCGCGGTGCCTGGGCTGGTTAATTTGGATTTTGCGGACGTTAAATCGATAATGAGCGACGCTGGTTCGGCGTTAATGGGTATCGGCGAGGCAAGCGGCGAAAATGCTACCGTCAACGCGGTCAAAGCGGCGATTGATTCTCCGTTGCTTGAAACGAGCTTGCAAGGGGCGCGTGGAGTTTTGCTCAACATCATGGGCGCGACGGATTCGCTGTCAATGATGGAAGTCAACGAGGCGTCCACGACTGTACAAGAGGCGGCGCACCCCGATGCGGAAATTATTTGGGGCGTGAGCGTCGACGAATCTTTAGGCGATAAAGTTTCTGTTACTGTTATTGCCACGCGTTTTGACGAGGAAGAGGAAGAAGAAGAAATTATCGAGCGCGAGCCTGTTCGCCCCGCTTACAATGAACCGGTCGTTCAGCCGCGCAGAGTCCAAGAGCAAACGCGCTCACCTTTTGGCAACTTCAACGCGGGCTTTGGTAACACGAACAATCAACCGAGTAACGTCGAAATTGATATACCGCCGTGGATGCGTCCGCGCAGATAAAAATATCGAAAAAAATTGTCGCAACGCATGGTGTGTACTTTGCGGGGCGACTTTCTTTTATTCTTTCATGCCGATTAATGTATGGATATTTTACGTTTGGTTGATAAAAGCAACCCATGACGTTATAATAAAAAAAATTTTGAGGAGTGTGAACAGCTTGACGGAAAAAGAAAAAATGCTGGCGGGGCAGTGGTATGATGCCAATTTTGACGCAAACTTAATTGAGGAGCGGGCGTTCGTTAAAGATTTATGCTTAGAATTTAATTTAACACGTATGCAAGATTTATCGCGGCGCAGAAAAATTTTGCGGGAGATTTTGCCGAACGTCGACGCGGAGGCAGTAGAAATTTTGTCGCCGTTCATGGTCGATTATGGTTATAACATTTATCTCGGCGCAGGAACTTTTTTAAATCACAATGTTTATCTCATGGACTGCGCTCAAATCAAATTGGGCAAAAAAGTTTTCGTCGGTCCCAACTGCGGTTTTTATACGGCGATTCACCCGATAGATTTTGTTAAGCGCGCAGAAGGCTTGGAGCGTGCAGAGCCGATTGTAATTGGCGACGACGTTTGGATTGGCGGCGACGTGACGATTTTGCCCGGCGTTAAAATTGGGCGCGGCTCGGTTATCGGTGCAAAATCTCTCGTCACGAAAGATATTCCAGAAAATGTCTTGGCATTTGGCAATCCCTGCCGCGTCGTTAAAAAAATCGGCATGGAAACTTTAATCGTATGATGCCGAAAATTGCTGTGCTCATTCCCTGCTACAACGAGAGCCAAACGATTGCAAAAGTTGTCCGCGATTATCGGCAGGCTTTGCCCGACGCAACGATTTACGTTTACGATAATAATTCAGTTGACGGCACCGACGAAATTGCGCGGGCAGCGGGCGCGATTGTCCGCTATGAATATCGGCAGGGCAAGGGCAATGTGATTCGTACGATGTTTCGCGACATTGACGCCGATTGTTATTTGATGATTGACGGCGACGACACCTATCCCGCCGAAAATGCCCGCGAGATGTGCGATTTAATTTTGAGCGGCGCGGCGGATATGGTTATTGGTGACAGACTTTCTTCGACGTATTTTACAGAGAATAAGCGTCCTTTCCACAACGTCGGTAATGTCATGGTTCGCAAATTTATAAACATGTTTTGGCGTCCGAAAAATCCGATTCTCGACGTGATGACAGGTTATCGCGCCTTCAGTCCGCTATTCGTAAAAAGTTTTCCCGTTCTGTCGAAAGGTTTTGAGATTGAAACGGAAATGACGATTCACGCGCTTGATAAAAATTTTTTGCTTAAGTCGGTGCCCGTTAATTATCGCGACCGCCCTGCCGGTTCTGAAAGCAAGCTCAATACTTACGTTGACGGCGCAAAAGTTATCATGACGATTTTTAACTTATATCGCGATTATAAGCCGCTACAATTTTTCGGCGCGATTGCTTTAATTTTATCACTCGTCGCGCTGATACTTTTTTTGCCCGTATTTTTCCAATATCTGGAAACTTCACTCGTGCCGCGTTTCCCAACGCTAATCGTCAGCGGATTTTTAATGTTGGCGTCTTTGCTATCATTCGCCTGCGGATTAATTTTGGACACTATAGCCAAGAACAATCGCAAAACTTTTGAACTGCACATGAACTTACTAAAAAAATTTGAGGAGAGGATTTAACTTGAATAATTTAACTTTGGAACGCGCCAAAGAAATTTTACACAAGCACACGACCGAGCCGCATTTGTTTGTACACGCGGCGGCAGTTAGCGGAGCAATGGGAGCTTTGGCAGAACACTTCGGCGGCGACAAAGAGCACTGGTCGGCTATCGGCTATCTGCACGATGTTGACTTTGAAAAATTCCCCAACGAACATTGCCAACACGTCCGCGAACTTTTGGAGCCGGAAGGCATTAGCGACGACGATATTACTACGATAATTTCGCACGGCTACGGCTTGACGGGCGCGACGATTAAACCTTCTACGGATTGTCAAAAATCGCTGTTCGCCGTCGACGAGCTAACCGGTATCGTTCATGCCTACGCGCTAATGCGTCCTGAAAAAATGGCTGGCATGTCTGTTAAAAGTCTCAAGAAAAAATTCAAGGATAAACGTTTTGCCGCAAAATGTAATCGCGAAGTTATTCAACGCGGCGCAGATGATTTAGGCATGGAACTTGGCAAACTCATGGAACTTTGTATTAAGGGCATGACTGAACGCGCCGACGAGTTGCAATTATAAATTTGCAAATGGCGTTCATAATTTTTTCTTCCCAAATGTAATTGCCGCTGAATTCGCCTAAACTGCGCGGGTCGCTGTCTTCCGCTAAAGCCTCGCCGTTCATCATGTAGATAAAACCTGTCTTGGTATTCGGGATAAAAAATAAACCGGACAGCATGCCGAACGCCGCGCCCGTATGCCCGATTAAATTTACCGCATAATCCCTGCAGACGCGAGCTGAACTTTTGCCATCGATAAAATAAATTCCCAAACCGTATGACAACATGACGCCGCCGCAAGTGTCGCCGTTTTTGCCGTCGTAAAGCCAATGCGGCGTTAAAATCGTTTCGACAGATTGTTTGCTTAGAATTTTTTTCCCGCGATAAATGCCGCCGTTAATAATCATTTCCAAAGCGTGCGCCAATTCCTCAAAAGAAATTCTAAGCCCGCCTTGCGGAGAAAAAATCGTGGCGTTCGTTCCTACGCGGTAATTTTTCAAGCTGTATTCACCCTGAAAATTTTCGTCGTAAGGATTTTGGAGCGACACGGCATCTTTAGCGGGCTGATTTTTATAATCGTCGACTTGAGCATACCACTTGCCGAATTCGTCCCAAATGCCGTTGGGATTTTTTTTTCGATAAATTGTACCGAGCATTTTAAATTCCGCGTCTGCAAAATTACTCGACAAATAATCAGCTTTACTTTCCAGTTGAGTTAAAATATTTTTCCGCTGATAAATGTCGAAACGTTCGCCCGTCACGGCTTCGATAATCGTGCCCAAAAGTCCGTAGTTCAAGTTGCAATAGCTAAAAAATTTTTCGGGCGGATTTTTGGCGAAATGTGCGCCGCCCTCCCAAAAATTTCCTTCGGGCGAAAAAAATTCTTTAATGCTCACTTCGGGCGGTATGCTGTAAATTTTTCCGTCACGCAATGTGGACGTGTGACTTGCCAACATGCGGACGGTAATTTTTTTTTGCGGGAAATTTGGGTTGCGCAATTTAAAGCCGAGATAATTGCTTATGTCGTCGTCAAGATTTATTTTGCCCTGCTCAACGAGTTGCATAATCGAAAAAACCGTAAACATCTTTGAAACTGACGCCGCCCTAAACCGCGTGTGACGTGTGACAGGTTTTGACGTCTCAATAATGCGCCTACCGAGAAACTTTGAATAAATTTCCGCGCCGTCCTCGTAGACAATCACGCCAAGACCCGGCACTTTAATCCCGTTGTCGCCAATCATATTTTCCAATTCGCTGTCCAAATGTTCAATCGTCATGTTGTCGCGTCCCTTCATGGAATTTTGATTGATTATACGGAAGTTAAGTCCATTCGTGCAACAAAAAACCCCCGCGTTCGGCAGAGGATTTAATTTTGGATAAAAAAATTCGCCGACAAGTTCAATCGAACTTTCTGCCGGCGATTAATTTTGCGGAACTTATAAGAATGGCTCTTTCTTCCGTCTTATTTTCGGAGAGAGTTTTAATTTCCTTTACGATTGCCAAAAGTTTTTCACCGCGCTCAACGTCGGAGACTTGCAAGCACGCAACAACGTTTACAAAAGAATCGATAACCTTGCACGCTTCCTCGTATTCGACAGAAAAAAATTCCCCACCCAATTTGGATGAGGAAAAAATTTCATGGCAAGCTTTCTCAATCAAACGAGCGACTTTGCGGGGCAGGAGCGGCGTGTAATACACATTTGTAACAGTTTTCTTAGTGTCCCGTTCAACCTCTGCTTTGCGGTTGTCTACGTTTTTGCTTTGACCGATTTTGACGATAATAATAGAGCCGTCACTCATCTGGAACACATAAACGCGGGCGTCGCTGAGCTGACCTGCACGGCGATTGGGATTGGGGGCGGGCTTAATCTTTTTGACCATAGAATAGCTACCAGTTTTATTAATCGACGGGAGCACTTCATGATAGACCCAACGCTGGAATGCGAGAGCCTCTTTTTTGCGGCTGGAGAAGATGAGACGATAAAGCCCCGGCTCGTTAACGACAGTCATAAACTGCGCCCCACCGCGTTTTCCTGAATGACTGTCGGTTAAGTCTACAGTCATTTTTTCATCGTCTTCAAGACGAGTCAGAGCGTCGCGAGAATTTTTGATTTCGAGAGCGCGGCAGACGTCGACCGCCACGAAATGAATTCTCCCATTGATAATTACGATGCGAACCTTTCCGAACTTCTCGTGCTCGAAAATTTCAATAACATTGTCCATAAGACATGCTCCTTTCTGCTAAGCTTGACAATCGCCAAGCTCTTTGTTAAAATGCATACACTAAATCCTGTTTTGTATTGGCGCGTCTCGCGCCTGTGTAGTTAAGACAAAGGCATTATAACAGCGGGCGAGACTAAAGTCAAGAACTAATAAGGTTCTTCGCCCGCCTTACAAACAGTTTTTTTCGTTTATGGACATAAAAAAATCCTCTGCGTGAAAATGCGCAGGGGATTTTTCGTTGCAATGATAATTTAGAAACTGCCGCCGCCACCGCCGCCACGATGACCGCCACCCGAACTACTTCTGCCGCTACTTTTCGGACGACGTTTAACAGTCATAAATAGGAAGGTGTCGTGATTGTCGAAAATCTTGACGCTATTTTTCTTGAGATAATCACTCGCCGCCGTAGCGTGATGAACATTGCTCATCAAACCGATAAGTATCGAACGAATCATCACGCCGAGAAAAATTGCAATGATGACGGCTAAACCTGCCGCCATTGGGTCAATTTCGCCAGGCTTCCTCTGTCCATAAGCGACGCCGTTTGTCTCGTAATAAGTCATGAGTTCATCGACGCCGTTGGCAAAATTATTAGCTGCGCCGTAGTAATCGCCCGCGCTCAAGTCGGAGGTAAATTTATCTTTCAAAAATGGTATGCCGTCCATGTCCGTAATTTGCTCAACCATGCGCGTATCCGTTGCCATTTCATATTTGCGGTTATTCATATCGACTAAGAGGACAATACCGCCGTTTTTACCGTTTGCAAAATTTTGATAGAGAATGTCTTCAGACGCCTGAACCATATCGCGCCCGCCGGTTGACTTAACAAAGGCGACGCCGATTTTTATTTTATGCTCCCGTTCAATGTCGTGGATTTTTTGGTTGAGTAATTCAATCTCCGTATCTTTAAGAGCGCCCGCCTTATCGGTGACTGACTGCGCGGCACTTGCTATAGAAAAAAAACTTATCAGCAGAATCAGCGCAATCAAACTTAAAAATTTTTTCAACATGACGCCGCCTCCTTAGTAAATCAAAGCGCTGATTATAAAGTAGAGAATCGGCATTAACACGAGTGAACACAACGCGGGATAAAGAAAAGCTTTCGTCTTGTCATAGGGCAACGAGCCGACAACTTTACCGGTCTGCCCGTTCATCATAAAAGTATAAGGTCTGTCGTTGTAGCGCGTTGTCAAAATCCACACGGGCACCATTGCATAACTAACTTTGCCGACCTCTTTTTTAACGGCGGCACTTTCAAGTTGCACGGCGTCAAAATTTTCAACGGAATTTTGTAAGACTTCAATCGCGCTGTTCTCAACTCGTCTATCTGCGCGGGCTGAAGACGCCTCAGCCGTCACGTCGTATTTATCGGCGAGATAACCTGTAAAATAAGCCGCGCTGAACTCAACTAAGTCGCTGTAGTCGAAAGGCTCAATGCTTTCCATATATGCATCGTCCATTTTCTTGGAGCCGTCAACGGGAATTCGTTCAAAACTCATTTTTCCCTTGCGGCGGCAGTTATAAACACTTATCTCGGTGATAACTTCCTTAGGCGTGTTGATAATGTGATGTTTTTCGGCGCGGAATTCGGCTTGCGCGGTGATTTTGGAATCGAACAGCCAAAACGGAACGTACATTGGTTGAATTGCCTCGACGCGATTATTAGCGGTAAAGTTGCTGGGCAAAAGCATATGTCCCTTGTAAAATTCTTTAAGCGCGTTTACGGCGTCTTGTTTAGTTTTCTTGAACGGAATAACATAATCGGGCTTTAACATGCCGTCAAAACGTTTTGGAATCATTGTCGGGTTGCCGCAATAAACGCACTCGGTTGCCATAGTATTTTCGTCGCAAACAAGCTCCGCACCGCAACTCGAACAGGTAAATGCGTGCAAAGCTTTTGCCTCGTCGCTTGACCATTCAGAGCCGGCGTCTTCAATCGCCCATTTAGATTCTTGAGCCTCTGCCGCTTGAACTGCTATTTCCTGTTTAGCGCGGAATAATTCCTCAATCGCGCTGATTTCAAATTCCGTCCCGCAATATTCGCAAGTGACAGTTTTCTTGCCGGGCAAAAAGCTTAGCGGCGCACCGCAATTCGGACATTTATAACTAACCGATGAATCAGCCATTTTAACACCTCCAGTTTTAGTGGTTAGTGGTTGGTGATTAGTGATTAGGGTTTAGATTTTACTAATAGCTAACCACTAAATACTAACCACTTAACTTGCGCAGATTTTAGCAAAAGATTTTCCCCTGCGCAATAAAAAACGGAGTCCGAAGACCCCGCCAATTATTAAATTAAAATTCAACGTCAGGCAAATTCTCCACAATGTCCAAAGTTTTCAAGCTCACGGTTATTGAACTCAAAATCAAATCCAAAATGTAGCGCGGGTTATCGTGTTCAATCGCCCAAGCGTTCGGATTATTTACAATGCCGCTTGCCGTGTCTTTTTTAACTTGATAGCGGTCAATTATCCACTCCAACGGACTGCGCCCATTTACAACGTAATCAAACGCACGCGGCGGAATATTTTTTATCGTGATGAAGTCGTTGTAAATTAATGTCGTGCGGTCTTTGGACAGGCGTATTTTATTTACGCGAAAATCTTCAGCGCAGATTTCAAAATCAACTTGCGCGGGCGGCTGTGATTCGTAATTCAAATGAAGAGCGGCAAGCTGGCGACCGGCTTTGGACAGCTCCCAAAATTTATCACTCAAAATTATTCGCGGCAAGCTTTTCTTAAGCTCGGCACTAAATTTTTCCCGATAAGCTGGCAAGTGCAAGAATCCATACACGTAATAAAAAATATCTTCCTTGGTAACGTCGACGCCGTAAAGCAACTGCGCCCGTTGCAAAATAAATTCGCTGATTCCGTCCCGACGCTCCAAATTTTCCCCGAATAAATTTCCCTGCGCTCCACGCTCGTAATAATATAGCGCAAAACATTGCACGAGGTCGATTGATAATGCCGAGTCGGGTATTCGATTTGTCATGAACGGACAAAATTCTCTTCGGTTTCCGATTGCGTTTACACAGATTAAAAGATTTTCCTTGCCGTTCGGAAAAAGTAAATCCATTTGTGCACGGCGATGAATTAAATCTTCTCCGAAATAAAGATTTGTTTTGCAGAACGGACGATAGACACCCTCGACGAGTTGCGTGGCGTTGAAGGAATATTCGCGCCCGCGATTCTTATTTTGAACAGATGAACTATTCCAAACAAATTTCGTCGGGTCAATGTCCGTCGCATCATGGGAATTATAAAAATCAATCGTCATTCGGATATTTTTTTCAAGCTCACTTCGCGAAAAATTATAACACCAAGCATCGCGAGCGGTTTGAACACCGTTTGAATAAGTTACGAAGAAAGATTGAGCCTTGCCGTCGAATTTTTTATCTGGGGCAAGCGGAATAAAGTTATCGAATTCGTCGC